>CALCML010000023.1 GCA_937967765.1 uncultured Carnobacterium sp. | reverse complement strand
TACACGCGATTAATCTTAGAATTGTCCGCAATTCCAATATGAATCTTAGGAAAGACTTGTTTTGGATTTACTTCTCCTTCGTTCAGTAACTCTTCATACATCTTCTCTCCTGGGCGTAATCCTGTAAATTTAATTTCGATATCTCCTTCATCATATCCTGAAAGACGAATTAAGTTTTTCGCTAAGTCCACAATCTTCACCGGTTGACCCATATCAAGTACGAAGATTTCCCCGCCTCGAGCAAGTGAACCTGCTTGGATTACTAATTGAGCAGCTTCCGGAATTGTCATAAAGTAACGTACGATATCAGGGTGAGTCACTGTAATTGGTCCCCCTTCAGCAATTTGCTTCTTAAAAAGCGGAATTACTGAACCACGTGACCCTAATACATTCCCGAAACGAACCGCAACGAATTTTGTATACTCGCTACGTGTCGCCATGTCTTGCACAATCATTTCACAAAGACGTTTTGTAGCTCCCATAATATTTGGTGGGTTAACAGCTTTGTCTGTTGATACCATTACGAATGCTTTTACACCTGCATGGCTTGCTGCTTCAGCCACATTTCTTGTACCAAGAATATTGTTTTTCACCGCTTCACGAGGGTTTAATTCCATTAAAGGTACGTGTTTATGCGCTGCAGCATGGTAAACCACATCTGGTTTGTATTTATCCATCACTTCAAAGATACGTTTACGGTCTTGCACATCGGCAATGACTGGTGTAATCGTGAAGTGCTGAGAATATTTACCAACTAATTCCATGTTTAATTGGTAAATACTATTTTCACCATGCCCTAAAATGATGATTTCTTTTGGTTTGAATTTAGCCACTTGACGGCAAATTTCTGAACCGATTGAACCACCTGCACCCGTTACAAGAATCTTCTTGCCACGAAGTTGTTTTTCAATCATCGTTTGATCCAAATGAACTGGATCACGACCTAATAAGTCTTCAATTTCAACATTTCTTAATTGTTGTACGTGTAAGTTTCCACTCATAACATCATCAATATTTGGTAAGATTACACATTCAGCACCAGTCTTACGAGCAACATCGTACACTTCATTTAACTTCTTGATTGGCAGTGATGGCATCGCAATAACGACTTTAGTGATTCCCATCGTATCTACAATATGTTCGATATCTTTGATAGCTCCTAAAATACGAACCCCATAAATATCTTTACGCAGTTTTTCTGGATCATCATCAACAAAGGCTATTGGATTCATACGCATTGCTGGATGCATAAGCATTTGACGAACTAATAATGTTCCGGCAGCACCAGCCCCAACGATTAATGTTGGTTTTGCATTTTCCATGACGCTACTATCCGCAAAGAATTCACGGAAGACACGCATTGAAAGACGAACTCCACCGATTGAAATCACTAGTAATAACCAGCAGACAATTAGGAATTGCCAAGTTACTTTTGTATCGAAGAAAGCAAGCCCTGAAATTGTTGAAACAATAACAGTTGCTGACACACATTTTACGACAGTAATAACTTCGTACACACTAGCAAATTCCCAATCTCTCCAATAAAGGTTGAAGAAATAAGAGAAAACATAATAGGCTACTAACGATAAAATCGCTGTAATCGTTAATCCATGAATATTACGGATTAACCCTTCTGTTACTAATCGAAATCCTAAAAATACTGATCCAACAACAAGTAGCGAGTCAACGATGAATAATAATAAAATTCTTAATCGATTATTCATTTAAATATCCTCTCCTGACTATCCAAGTACTTCTTGAATCACTTCTAAATAATTTTGAACAATGTAGTCCACATCTTCGTCACTCAGTAATCCATGCAATGGTAGAGTCACTTCATTTTCAAAGAAACGGTAAGCATTTGGATAATCTTCCATACGGAATCCCATGTTTTGGTAAGCCGTTAATAATGGAAGTGGTTTGTAGTGAACGTTACATGAAACGCCACGTTCCGCCATTTTTGTAATGATTTCTCCACGTTGGTCATAGCTTGCACCTTGAACACGAGTGATATATAAGTGACGTGAAGATTCATAATCTTTACCTTCGTGAGGTAACACTTGGATACGTTTATCCACAGATAATCCTTTATCAAGATTACGTACGATTTCTTTTCTACGTTCCAATAATTGTGGGTAACGTTCTAATTGCGCTAAACCAATTGCAGCCATAATATCTGGCATATTGCATTTGAATCCAGGAATGACAATATCGTATTCCCAAGAACCAGGTTTAATTTTTGCTAAAGCGTCTTTTGTTTGTCCGTGTAATGAGTACACTTGGAATTCTTTATACATTGCTTCAGAATCCAATTCGTTTGCTGGATTCCATGTAATACATCCACCTTCTGCAGTTGTTAAGTTCTTAACGGCATGGAATGAGAATGATGCAAAGTCCGCTAATTTAGCAACAGAAACGCCGTCGCGAGTTGTTCCAATTGCATGTGCACAGTCAGAAACAACAATGACACGATTGAAATAACGTTGTAAGTTTGTAGATGGTTGGAATAAGCCACGTTTTGATTCTACTACTTCGAAAATACGACGATAGTCACATGGTACCCCCGCTAATTCAACAGGAATAACCACTTTTGTTTTTTCAGTGATGGCTTCGGCTAACGCATCATAGTTCATTTCGAAATGGTCTTCTTGGATATCAACCATAACTGGTGTTGCTCCAACGTGCTCAATCACACTACAAGAAGCTGTATATGTGTAAGCAGGAACGATGACTTCGTCTCCAGGACCAACGCCTAAAACACGTAATGCTAACTCTAAAGCAGCTGTTGCTGAGTTTAAGCAGACTACTTTTTCAGTGCCCATATATACTGCTAATTGGCGTTCAAATTCTTTTGTTTTTGGTCCTGTTGTAATCCAACCAGATTGTAGCACTTCAACTACATTGTTGATTTCCTTTTCTGTAATATCTGGTGGTGAGAATGGAATATTTCTAACTTTCATGTTGGTTCCTCCAAGTTATTTTAAGACTGCAATCACAGTTTTAACCATGATCGCAATATCATTTTTTAAACTACATTTTTTTAAATAATCAATATTGTATTGCATTTTTTCTGGCAAGATATGCTCAATATAAGCTTCATCGACAGTTAGCCCTTGCTTTGTCCACTCTGCAATCTTTTCTGCTTCATGTCTAAATTCAATCGCTGCAATCGATGTTACTCCGGCAGGAAGTAATAAGGTTGTCTGCATTTCTGGTGTATATGCATCAACATATTTTTGTACTTCCGGTCTTGCGCCTACGAAAGACATATCTCCAATTAATACATTCAGTAGCTGGGCTACTTCATCCAGACGATAATTACGAACACGACGTCCTACTTTTGTAATACGTGGATCGTGGTCTTGTGTTACAAGCGGCCCTACTTTATCCGCATTTAATACCATCGTTCTGAATTTAAAAATTTTAAATTTGCGTCCATTTGTCGTAACGCGTTCCTGTCTATAAAATACAGGTCCCCCATCCTCTAATTTGATTGCAATCGCAATGACTAAAAAGACGATTGATAACGGAACTAGCAGTAATAACGAAACGACAATATCAAAAATACGCTTTGAAATCAGATACCCTTTTCGCTGTCGAAGTTCCTTCTGTGTTTTAATTACGAGTTCGTTTCTCATAAATTCTGGCAATGAAATATTCTCGTTCATAAAATCTCCTTTCATGCCTAGATAACCTTCCCTATTATACCACATTTTCTTGAATTACGGTAAATTTCTATGTAAATCATGCAATTATTTTAGTGTAGAAAGGACAATAAAATAAACCAATCTAACAGAAACGTTAAATTGGTTTATCGTATCTCTTATTATTGACTATCGAATCACATTTTCTGCAACTAGAGTTTTCCAAATTTCAAGAGCTAACGCGTCTTTTGAACACTCTGGAAGTGGAATTTGTTTGCCTTCTTTAGTAAGAAGCGTTACTTGATGATTGTCTGCATTAAAGCCAATGTTTGAACTAGAAACATCATTCGCAATAATCGCATCGGCTTTTTTCTTTTCTAATTTAGCTGCCGCATACTCAAGAACTTTTTCAGTTTCTGCAGCAAAACCAATCACAACTTGGTCCTTTTTTTTAGAATGTCCCAGCCCTTTTAGAATATCTGGGTTTTCTGCTAATTCAAGTTTTAACCCTGATTCATTGTGTTGCTTTTTGATTTTCTGGTCCGAACGATTCGCTACATAGTAATCAGATACCGCAGCAACCATCACAGCAACATCTGTAGTTGGAAATTGTGCTTTAACCACTTCTTGCATTTCACGTGCGGATTCCACATACGTTACAGACACTCCAAACGGAACTTTCAATTGTTTGGCCGTTGACACTAATTGTACTTCAGCTCCTAAGATGGATGCAGCCTTTGCAAGTGCATATCCCATCTTTCCTGACGAATCATTTGAGATATAGCGCACTGGATCGATGCGTTCTTTCGTTCCTCCAGCCGTAATTAGTACAGATTTCCCTTTTAAAGGAGAGCCGTATACTCGTCTACTTTCAAAAAATGTCACTTGTTCGAAGATTTCTTCTGGTTCAGGAAGACGGCCTTTTCCATTATACCCTTCTGCTAAAAATCCAGTCGCTGGTTCGATAATGACTTTTCCATCTGCTTTCAGTTGTGCCACATTACGAACCGTTGCAGGATTTTCCCACATATGTTCATTCATCGCAGGAGCTACATAAATCGGAGCTGTTGTCGCCAGCAATGTACTTGTCACGAAATTATCGGCGATTCCATTAGCCATTTTCGCAATCGTATTCGCTGTTGCCGGTACGACCACAGCGACATCTATCTTATCCGCTAAATGGATATGTTGGACCTTGCTCGCTTCGTCTTCATCAAACGTATCCGTGTGCACTTTATTTTT
>CALCML010000022.1 GCA_937967765.1 uncultured Carnobacterium sp. | reverse complement strand
AAGTAGGAATGTGACTCGTGAATCCGTCCTGTTCGATGGGAAGACCATGAACTTCGTCAAGAGTCATGTCTTGAACGCGTTTATTTAGACCTGCTAATCGTTTTAAGTTATAGTCGTGCATAACGACGAATTGATTGTCTTTCGTGAGGAGAATATCCATCTCCACCATGTTGGCGCCGGCTTCTTTGGCCGCTTTTAATCCTTCAATCGAGTTCTCAACGGCTTCACTAACATAGCCGCGGTGACCGATGATGATAGGGTCGTTGGCTGATTCCGTTCTATAGGTGGAGAGCGTTGTGAGAACCCCGCTTCCTGTTACGAAGAGAAGAGCAAAGGCAGTCACGATTTTACGCTTATGTTTAATTTCTTCATGGTGATGATACACTTCAAGCGAAGCTAATTTATGCTCATGAATGATTTTCGTCATAAAAATAAACGTAGCAATCTTTGTATAAAGGATAATGAAGCCTTGTAGTAACTTGGCAATGGCTAACACACTACTTAAAAGAAGTGTATTGGAGCCGTTTGGGTCTAAGACTCCAACGAGGGCGACACTTCCAAGGGAGATAAAAATAACGAGAATCGCAAGGACTCCTTCGACGACTGCCGAAATAAAGAGCAACCGCACAGTATTCTTCTTCGTCAACTTCCAGCTTGTGACAATATTTTTTGTAAAAGGCTGGTCGGTAAGAATCTGAAGTGGAATCGCAAGGGCGCTTCGTGCGTGGAAGTAGAGTAGGACAACAATCAGTCCGGTGTAAACAATCATTCCGCTACTCGTCTTAGTGATTTCATCCGTAATAAATTCGGGAATCGCGATTTTTTTCGAGATAAATGTCAATTCCCCAATATTAATAAGCGGCAAGAGTGTTAAAAAATAAAGCCAGAACGTAATAAAATGACCGTTCAATAATTGCTTGAGTTCACTAAATGCATTTTGAATGCTACTGCGCCATGAAAAATGAATGCCGCGAATCGTTCCGTAAATCATGAAGATGAGAATCGAGAACTCCATGAAAATGAGAAACGCGAATGCGAGTAAATATAAAATGAATAATGGAATGGACCAAGGGCTTAATAAAACGGTCTTAAAATTCGAAAAGTTTAAATTGGATTGTCCTGTCATAAAGAGCATTCCACGAAAAATAAGTGTTAAAAAGCCAAATCCAAACACGGAAATAAAAAATTGTAAAAAGATGGAATTGCGTAAATACATCCAGCTGTTTTGCGTTAAATTGCCTAATGTAAAGC
>CALCML010000021.1 GCA_937967765.1 uncultured Carnobacterium sp. | reverse complement strand
GCGAGCGAATTCGTAGATGCTCATCATTTTATCGAGCAACTGCCACAAGGATATGAACATAAAGTATCTGAAAAGGGCTCAACGTTCTCGAGCGGAGAGCGTCAATTAATCGCCTTTGCCAGAACGATTGCGGCTAATCCTAAAATCCTGATTCTGGATGAAGCGACTGCGAATATCGATTCGCAAACCGAAGAAGTCATTCAAACGTCTCTGAAGAAAATGAGAAACGGACGTACCACTTTAGCGATTGCGCACCGATTATCAACCATTCAAGATGCTAATCAAATCTTTGTGCTTGATAAAGGAGAAATCGTAGAAAGCGGCACGCACACAGAACTTCTTGAAAAAGAAGGGCTCTATTATAAGATGTATCAACTCCAAGCAGGGATGATGCAAGAATAACAATCATTAGAAAAGACATAGCGAAAACGAATCGCTATGTCTTTTTTTGCGAGTGTAACATTTTTGTTACGTAACATAATTGTTACATCCTACATTGAGAAAACTAAAATGTATCAAAAATGATACGTATCATTTTTGATACAAAAACATTCGCAAACAAAAAGTGTATCATCTGTGATACGTATCATGCATGATACACATTGCATCAAAAAAATACCTTTGAGAAATTCTCAAAGGTATTTTGCGTTATTATCTACGGTTTTGTTTACCAGCGTTACGGCCACCAGTTTTGTTTTGACGTTGTGCGAACGTTTCTTGTTGTGTTGCTTTTTGAGCTGTTTTACGTGGTGTTGTACGTTGTGGTAACACAATGTTTTCATGATTTAACTCTTCGTCGATTTGAGCTTTAATTTTTGGACGAATATATGTGTTTTGAATCCATGATTGTAAAATTTGGATAAGGGCAGAGATGAAGAAGTAAATACCAACCCCAGCAGGTGATTGGAAAGTCATCATGAACATCATTACTGGAAGAATGTAGTTCATTGAACGACTTTGTTTTTTCGTTTCTTCGTCCATTCCCATTTGGCTGACTACTGATTGAATATAGTAAGCTACCATTGTTGCAAGAGCAATTGGTAAGAATTGTGCTCCAAGGTTGATTCCCATGAAATCACTGCTTGAAATTTCGTTTGATAATAGAATCGCGTTATACAATCCGCTCCAGATTGGTAGTGTAATCAAGATTGGTAAACATCCTGAACCAAGGCCGCCCATTAATGAGACATTGTTTAATTTGTATAACTCCATTTGTTCTTGTTGGATTGCAAGTTTCTCTTCAGGAGTTGTCGCTTGTTCTGCACGAGCAGTAATTTCAGCAATATAAGGTTTTAATACTGCCATTTTTTCTTGTTGGACAAGCATTGCTTTCATTTGATGGAATTGTGTTGGCATCAATAAGACACGAACAAGTATTGATACGATCACAATTGCAATCGCGTAGTTTCCGTTAAATACGGAAGCAATTTGGTTTAATAACCATTGTGTTGGAACGACTAAATAATTATAGAGCCAACCAATTGGTTCCTTATTTTCATTATATTGAACGGTACATCCCGCAAGTAGTAGGGGAAGAACTGTTGCAACTAATAGCAGTTGAGCTTTTTTAGTTAGTTTCATAATCACTTTCCTTTTCATTTAATAACATGATTTATTGTACACGTGTTTCGTTGAAATAGCAACGTTCTTTATATAATTTGAAACTTTGTAAATTTAGGTGCATCCACGACGTCACTTTCTTCATACCGGTCAACACGTCCATAAGGGGATACGGAAGCTTTGACTCTTTCGATAAAACGAGTGACGGCTTTTTCCTCGCCTTGTGCAACTACAAAAACAGAGCCATCCATTTTATTTTGAACCGTGCCATAAATATCTAATTGAATCGCGAGTTGCTGCGTGAAAAAGCGGAATCCGACGCCTTGAACGCGTCCCCAAACACGAATTTGTCTTGTAATCATAGAAAGACCTCCAAAAAGTAGAATTATTTTGACATCTCTATGAAACAAGATTACCATGATTTCGCAAAATTTGGTATACTAATAGACGAGGTGAAAACATGTTTAAAGTAATTGAGACAGCAGGTCAAGATGAACCGTGGTGGTTTTTCGATGACTGGGAAAAAATGATTGTTTCGACTGAAGAATTTTCTTCTTTAGAAGAAGCGAATAATAGTTTCCAACAGCATGAAGCAAGACTTGCTGCAAACTATCCAGAAAAACGATCAAAAGGAACAAGCGCCATTGCCTTTTGGAATGAGAAAGAACAAGATTATTGTGTGGCGTGTGAATGTGATGTTCAAATTTTCCATGGACTGATTTTAGTCGATGAAAATAATCAATTAGTAGAAGAGAAAGGAGAAGAACGTGGCTAAACAAACGAAGAAAAAAACACAAAGAAAAAATACAAAGAATACCAATCCGTTTTTATCGATTGAAGCTGTAGCCGTATTTATTATTGTCTATAGTTTATTAGCAACTTTTCAGTTAGGATTCTTAGGAAAATTCTTTGCAAACCTGATTCGTTTCTTTATCGGGGATTTATATGCCTTCGGTGGAGTGTGCGGAGTTCTTGCGGGGTTCGGGATGTTATTCCGTGGACGCATGCCTAAGATTATGTGGAGATGGACTGCTGCAGCTATTTCATCAAGCGTGGCACTTCTCTTATTCGTGTCAGTGATGACCTATAGTAGCTTTACTAGTTCAGGTTCTCCTGTTTTCCAAGAAATGATGAATCGTTTCATGGTGGACTTTACGTCTAATACCGTTTCTCAACGACTCGGTGGAGGGGTATTAGGAACTCTTCTTTATTCATGTACGTATTTCCTTGTTTCACAATGGGGAACGTATTTAATCGTCTTCTTATTATTAGTATGTAGCGGACTCTTAATCTTCAACGTGCATTTAAGTGACGTGATGGATTTTGTACGTACGCAAACAGCGAATGCTTCTGAAAAGTTAGCCGAGCGTAAAGCCGAACGTGAAGCACGCCGTTTGGAAGAAGAACAAGAAGCCGAGGAGAAGGTTGTGGCAACACCTGTAGCACCGGCTCCTGCTCCTACGCCAGTACAAACAGAAACACCTGAAAAACCCAAAGAACCAAGAAAACCACATTCGTTATTAGACCGAATGAAAGATGTGTTCTTTGATGAATATGAAGATGAAACTTTAACAGAAGATGAATATGCAACATCTCCAATGGTAGAACCTATTGAACCGATTCCTCCAGTGGAACCAGTAGCACCAGTGATGCCTCCGCAACCAGTAGCTCCTGTTTCAGTTCAAAAGCCAGAAGAGCCTGAGTTCGAGGATGATGGGGAAGACATCGGGGAACTTTCAATGAGTGGTGAACAAAATGATGAAGATTATCAATTACCACCAGTGACTTTATTAAATCCAGTACAACAATCAGATCAAACGAATGAACGTACAATTGTGGAACGAAATATGCGTATTTTAGAACGTACCTTTGCAAGTTTTGGGGTGGATGCCAAAGTAATGCCAAACCCAATGCTTGGACCAGCCGTAACGAAATACGAAATTCAACCAGCGATTGGTGTAAAAGTAAGTAAGATTGTGAACTTGAGTGATGATATCGCGCTCGCACTTGCAGCTAAAGATATTCGTATCGAAGCTCCAATCCCAGGAAAACCTTATGTAGGGATTGAAGTTCCAAATAGCCAAACAAGTTTTGTGTCGTTTAGCGATGTAATTCAATCGGCTCTTCAATCACCAAAACCTTTAGACGTACCATTAGGAAGAGATATCTCTGGTAATGTTCGTCTTTGCGATATTACAAAAATGCCGCATATGTTAATCGCCGGTTCAACCGGTTCTGGTAAATCGGTATGTATTAACGGCATTATCACAAGTATTTTAATGAAGACAAAACCACATGAAGTGAAATTAATGATGATCGATCCGAAGATGGTAGAGTTGAATGTGTATAATGGCATTCCGCATCTATTAACTCCGGTTGTAACGAACCCTCGTAAAGCCGCTCAAGCCTTACAAAAGGTTGTGGCTGAGATGGAAAAACGTTACGAATTATTCGCTTCAATGGGAATGCGTAATATCGATGGATATAACGCTCATGTCGAACAATATAACCGTGAAACTGGCGAAAATAACCCAACACTTCCTTATATCGTCGTAATCGTAGACGAACTTGCGGACTTAATGATGGTGGCAAGTAATGAAGTGGAAGACGCGATTATTCGTCTTGCGCAAATGGCTCGTGCTGCAGGTATTCATATGATTTTAGCAACACAACGTCCATCCGTTGACGTTATTACAGGGATTATTAAAGCCAACGTTCCTTCTCGTATCGCCTTTGCGGTATCTAGTGGTACAGACTCTCGTACCATTATCGATGCCAATGGTGCTGAGAAACTTCTTGGACGCGGGGATATGCTATATATGCCAATGGGTGAAAATAAACCAATTCGTGTACAAGGCGCATTCTTAACGGACGAAGAAGTCGAACGTATCGTTGATTTCGTGAAGAATCAGCAAGAAGTAGAGTATGACGAAGCGATGATGCCTTCGGAAAATACAACATCTGCTGGTGGAAGTGAACCAGAAGACGAACTATTCTACGAAGTTATCGAACTATTAAAAGAACAAGAAACGATTAGTACGTCTTATTTACAAAGACGATTCCGTATCGGATTTAACCGTGCAGCGCGAATGATTGATGAATTAGAAGCGCGTGGCTATGTTGGACCTGCAGATGGAAGCAAAGGAAGAAAAGTGAATGTTCATGTTTTCAATGAAAACGACGCTTCCGAACCGGGGGAAACCAACGCATAGAAATGTAAAAACCGAACGTTTTTCATAAAAATTACCTCCAATGAAAAGATTTAGCTTGATTTTCATTCTATTTATGATAGAATGACTGTAGTAAATCATTTATTGGAGGTTTTTTATCGTGAAAACTAAAAAGAATTTAGCTTTATTTGCATTGACACTTGGTGCGACTGCTGTACTAGCAGCGTGTGGCGGATCAAAATCTGACAGCTCACAAGCATCTTCTCAAAACAACGCTGGCTCTTCAGACAACTTCAAAGCGGTAATGGTATCTGATACTGGTGGTATTGACGATAAATCATTCAACCAAGGCGCTTGGGAAGGCCTTCAAGAATGGGGTAAAAATAACGGTGGTAAAACTAAAGGAAATGGTATTGATTACATTCTTTCAAAAGCAGAATCTGACTATACTACAAACCTTAACACTGCAGTTTTAAATGAGTACAATATTATTTTCGCAATCGGATTTAAATTACAAAAAGCTGTTGAAGAAGCAGCAAAACAAAATCCAGACGCACACTTTGCGATTATCGATAGTGTGGTTGAACAACCAAACGTTGCTTCAATCAACTATAAAGACCAAGAAGCAGCATTCCTTGCAGGGGTTGCAGCTGGTTTAACAACTAAAACAAATAAAGTAGCTTTCATCGGTGGTATGCACGGTCCAGCATTAGACAAATTTGAAGCTGGTTTCAAAGCTGGGGTTCAAGCAGTAAACCCTAAAGCAACTGTTGAAATTCAATATGCTGAATCATTCTCAGATGGTGCTAAAGCAAAATCTCTCGCAGAAGCAATGTACGCTTCAGATGTTGACATCATTTATGCAGCAGCAGGTGGTGCAGGACTTGGAGTATTCGCAGCGGCTAAATCAATCGTTGAAGCAAATCCAGATCGTAAAATTTGGGTAATCGGGGTTGACCAAGACCAACAAGCAGAAGGTAAAGTAAACGACTCTCGTAACGTAACATTGACATCAACACTTAAAGGTGTAAAACAAGCACTTATCAAATTTAGTGAAGATGCTTCTAAAGGAAACTATCACGGTGGTGAACAAGTTCTTTACGGATTATCTGATAACGGTGTTGGTTTAGCAGATGGTCAATTATCAGACTCAGTTAAGGAAAAAATTGCTGTATTCAAAAAAGCAATCATCGAAGGAAAACAAGAAGTTCCTGCGAAACCTTAATTTTAACAAACGAACTTAAATTGAGAGGAGTAGGAGTTGAAGAGAATACGAATTTCTTCGCTCCTACTTTTTTATACATAGAACATTGTGCGGGGTGAGACGATTGGTAGAAGAAACATTTGTGATTGAGATGAAAGGCATCACAAAAAAGTTTGGTAATTTTGTAGCCAATAATCAGATTGATTTAACATTGAAAAAAGGCGAAATCCATGCGCTTCTTGGAGAAAATGGAGCAGGGAAATCGACGTTAATGAATATCCTTTCAGGGTTACTGGAACCAACGGAGGGAGAAATTAAAGTAAATGGTGTTCCAACAAAAATTGATTCGCCAAATACAGCGAATCGCTTAAAAATTGGGATGGTTCACCAACACTTTATGCTTGTGAAGAAATTCAGCGTAGTAGAGAACATTATCCTGGGTAAGGAGCAAACAAAGTTCGGTTTTATCGATAAAAATGCGGTAAAACAAGAAATTATGGAGCTTTCTAAGAAATATCATCTTGCGGTAGACCCTGATGCAAAAGTAGAAGATATTACAGTTGGGATGGAACAACGTGTTGAAATCTTGAAAACTTTATATCG
>CALCML010000020.1 GCA_937967765.1 uncultured Carnobacterium sp. | reverse complement strand
GAAATGAATGGTGCTTCTTCAGGTTCAACCCCGATGATTTCTACGTCTTTGTTCACTTCTTTTAACGCACGGCCAACACCTGTAATTGTACCACCAGTACCGATACCACTGATGTAAGCATCTGGAGTTTTTCCGTCGAAGGCTTTAATAATTTCTTGCCCAGTTGTTTGATAGTGGATAGCTGGGTTTGCTTCGTTGTCGAATTGACGTGCCCAGAAGTAGCCAGGTTGTGCCGCTAATTCTTCTGCTTTAGCAACGGCAGCGCCGAATCCATCCGCAGCAGGTGTTAATAATACTTCTGTGCCGTATGCTTTCATTAATTGACGGCGTTCGATAGACATTGATTCAGGCATAATGGTAATGACCTTGTATCCTTTGGCAGCGCCGATTAATGAAAGTCCTACACCTGTATTTCCACTTGTTGCTTCGATGATTGTGTCGCCAGGTTTTAGGCTACCATCTTTCTCAGCTGTTTCGATGATGTTTAAAGCGATACGATCTTTGACAGATCCTCCGGCGTTAAACGACTCAACTTTTACATATACATCTGCAGAATCGTCTGAAACTAAACGACGTAGTTTCAAAAGGGGAGTGTTCCCGATTAATTCTGTGATAGTTTCTACTGATTTGACCATAAATGATCCCTCCATAAAGTTAGACTGGGCAACTTTAAGGGTTGCTTGTTACCATTGTAACGGGGATTGATATTGGGTACAATACTTTTGTTTCAAAAAAACAGAAAAAAGCCTAGAAAAATCAAATTAGGTGTGATACACTATCTGCTAGCAAGGGCTTTTAAACTCATCCAGAGAGGTGAGAAAGGCTAAGATCAAGTTTATTAGACTAGCCCTACGCTTAATAACATAGGGCTTTTTGTGTGCACAAAAACGCCCGGAAAAGAGGGTAAAATGGAGTTACAAACTTCGAAAGTCGATCTGTTGTTGGATGTGGATCAAAAACCGGAGATCGTGCCTGGACTGCTGCTAAGTTTGCAGCACGTGTTTGCGATGTTTGGTGCCACTGTTTTAGTGCCGTTAATATTGGGGATGCCAGTATCGGTTGCTTTATTTGCGTCAGGATTAGGAACGTTAATCTATATGGTTGCGACGCAGTTTAAAGTACCTGTTTACTTGGGATCCTCTTTTGCTTTTATTACGGCTATGCAATTTGCGATGGCGCAAATGGATGGAAAACCAGACGCTGCGCAAACAGGGGTTGTGTTAGTCGGACTACTCTATGTGGTTGTGGCCTTATTTGTTAAATTCTTAGGAACGAATTGGATTAACCGACTCTTACCGCCAATCGTCATTGGACCAATGATTATCGTTATCGGTCTTGGGCTTGCAAACAGTGCGGTAACGAACGCCGGATTTGTGAAGGATGGAGACTGGAAAGCGATGGTTGTCGCAGTCATAACCTTCCTCATCACAACCTTTATTAATACAAAAGCAAAAGGCTTCTTGAAAATCATCCCATTCCTATTCGGGATTATCGGTGGATATGTCGTAGCCATCTTCTTTGGGCTAGTGGATTTCACGAAAGTTATCGATGCCCAATGGATTGCGTTGCCGGAATTATACTTACCATTCGATACGAACGGATTCTTCCATCAATATCACTTATACTTTGGACCTGAAACTTGGGCAATTCTACCAGTTGCGGTCGTAACGATTGCCGAACATATCGGGGACCACACCGTATTAAGTGAGATCTGCGGACGTCAATTCTTGAAAGATCCAGGTTTACACCGCACACTCATCGGGGACGGCGTGGCAACAGCCGTGTCTGCCTTCCTTGGAGGGCCTGCCAATACAACGTACGGTGAAAATACAGGGGTTGTAGGGTTAACACGTATCGCATCTGTATCGGTCATCCGTAACGCTGCACTCATTGCGATTGGATTCAGCTTCTTTGGTAAATTTACAGCGCTCATTCGTACGATTCCAAATGCAGTACTTGGTGGAATGGCGATTCTTTTATACGGGGTTATTGCTTCAAACGGTTTGAAAGTATTAATCGAAAAACAAGTAGACTTCAGACAAGTACGAAACCTCATTATCGCAAGCTCGATGTTAGTACTTGGGCTCGGTTCAGCAGTGCTTGAAGTAGGACCTATCACTTTATCAGGGACAGCGCTTTGTGCGATTGCTGGAATCGTCTTAAACTTAATCTTGCCACACGAAAAAACAGAAGAAAAATAAATAACGTTAGCGAACTCAAAGGGCGTCAGAGAAATCTCTGGCGTCTTTTTTATGTTGATTGAAAAGAGCAGAAGTATATAAAAAATCATATAAAAGAATATTATCTAATTTTCTCGGAAAATATCTCAAATACTGTAATTTTGATTAGAAGCAAGCGCCTAAATTACTTGCACCTAGGAGTATATAATTTTATATTATATAAGGAATGTAATTATCTGTATAAATTATATTATATATTGGAAGTTTTTGACCGTTTGTGGGCTGGAGCTTCAATGAATATTTGTCGATTGTAGGAGGAGCTTTATGCTTACTGAAAAACGTAGAAGAATCATTTTGGACTTATTAGAAAAGGAAGATACAGTACACCTAAGAGACTTAATGGAGGCGCTGGGTGCTTCTGAATCGACGGTTCGTCGTGACCTTTCTTTATTAGAAGAGGAAGGAACATTGATTCGTGTGCATGGCGGTGCTAAACGCGTCTATTCAAAAGAGTATGAACCAACCACAAAAGAAAAGGAACGTTCAAACCGACGCGAGAAGGAATGCATCGGTCGCTATGCGGCATCTCTTGTCACAAAAGGCGAAACAATCTACATGGATGCGGGAACGACAACGCTTCGCATGATTCCGCATTTAGAAGGGAAAGACGTCACGGTTATTACAAACGGAGTGCAACAAGCACACCTTTTAGCAGATTACGGCATTAAAACAGTGCTTCTTGGTGGACAAGTTAAAACTGAAACGAGCGCTGTGGTAGGAGTGCTTGCGCAAAATCAATTACGTGAGTATTTCTTCAAGAAGGCGTTCCTTGGAATGAACGGGGTCGATTTAAGCTATGGATATACGACTCCAGACGAAGAGGAAGCAACGATTAAAAAAATCGCGATTAGCAAGAGTAATCAGGCATATGTTTTGGCCGATTCGAGCAAATTTGCTAAAGTAAGTCTCTGTAAGGTTGCGGATTTTCATCAAGTAACCATGGTCACAAATACGACGAAGGAGCAAGCCGACTTACGTTACCGTATGGCAGGAAGCATTCGTCTTGTTGAAATGGACGCATAATAAAGGAGAGATAGCATGATTTACACGATTACGTTTAA
>CALCML010000019.1 GCA_937967765.1 uncultured Carnobacterium sp. | reverse complement strand
ATAACGCCCATGAAACACAAGGTGAAGGTACAAGTTCCTGTCGAAAAGCGTGAACTCGCGATGAGGTCTTTGTCTGCGCTCTTCTCGAGGCACTTTGCGGTGCATCCTACGATGAGATGCGTGATGATTACATGATTACATACGACAACTACTACAGCATCAACGAGAAGGATGATAAGGCTCGTTACGACGCCGTTGTTGACGTGAAGTTCAACGACATCGCTCGCTGCATTGCTGGTCTGCCTACGTATGGTTCGCTTGACGGTGCGGATTATGCAGCTGGAGCTGAAGTCGCGAGAGCGGAGATTACTCCATGGAGTCTTTCCAACTCCTATCTTCGACTCTCTACAAAGCGGAATGTATACGAAATCTGGTTCTTTGAAGTACGCGAAGTATACAGAGATCTGGGCATTGGGCGACGATTTGCTGAAATGCTGACAGATTCTTACGCTCCGACCGAAGTCACCGCTTTCTCCGAGGGGGGGCTGATGACTTCTGGCCTTCAATTGGGTGGGAAAGGTTCCCGCGTAAAGATGGGTGATCCGCATTACAGGCCATTCTTCGTCAACAAAGTTTGGTGACCACAATTTTCGTTTAAGCCAATAAACGCTTTATCCAAGCGATCCCATTTCACTCAGAATAAGATCAATCAAATCATTCAATTCTGGATTTGCCAATGGTAGCTCAAACCGTGTTGTGACTACTCGTTCTGTGGTATCGCCATCTTTAGCGATTTCCACGCCAATTCTGTCCATAAGTACGTGAACATTACGAGAGTTAGGATCTTGATCAAGTACTTGAAGGGTAACCATTACGGTCACCCCATCGCGTTTCGCTTGCACCCAAAGCCAGTTAGACAGATCATACGGCGGATGAAGCTGACCACCGCTGGTGTAAGCCGTCTCTCCTCTTCCCGCGCGGCCACGGTTCTTTACGACGAAACCGGCTTCTTTCAAAGCATTCACAATAATGCTACGCTGCTCAACTCGGGCGGCTCGATAGGCTACCTTGGCTTCGATAAAGTGTTTTAAGCCTTCCACGTTACCCCCCCCTGCTAGAAAACTATCTCCTACGCTGCGAGCGCGTAGGTTTTGCCAGACTATACCCATTCCGCTCGCAAAGTTTCATAAATTTGAATATTTTTTCTTCAAACGAAGTGGCAATTATTTCGGACATAAGAAGAGAAACTTCGTGTGGAGTATAAAACTCTCAAGATTTTTTACCTGCAGTTTCTGCAAAGTATCTGATTAGATCCTCATAAACATGGCCAAGCACATCATAATTCTCAACGGGAATCACATTAACAAGATGAATTAAGTCATAGTAAGCTTTTGTCTGCTGGCTAGTATTTGTTCCTAGCTTGCTTAGGCCAGTTTCGAGCGCATTAAAGATATTGTTAAAAATTTTATTATGGTTTTTGGAAAAATAGCGGTTAAACGCACTCAAAGCAGTGTGAAGATTATCTACTGAGAACTCATTCTCCATCTTTATCCATGTGGAGAATAAGTTTTTGTAAGAAATGAAATATCCGATGTTTTGCTGAAGATAATCAACAGAGTTTTCATCTTCTTCGATAAGAAATCTTTCAAATTCAGATTCTGAAAGCTGGTTAGAAATTAGGAATTTTTCTTCGTTTTCCGATAGATATTTATAGAAGATAAGTCCAAGCAAATAGTCTTTGTAATCGTTTACATCTACTTTTCCGCGCATTATATTTGCGGCGGACCAAATTTTAGTAGAGAGCTACTGTTTGTTCGTGATTTCCCTTGGATAAGGATTTGAATGATTAGACCTTTTAA
>CALCML010000018.1 GCA_937967765.1 uncultured Carnobacterium sp. | reverse complement strand
GTGCATCGCTGTAATCACCACCGATATCGTATTTCCAAACCGTGAAGAACTTGTTTTCCACAAAAGTCGTTCTTGTTCCAGTCTCCGTTGTCACTACTTGCTGATTCGTCGTTGGGACACTGTGCGGAATCGTCGTTACGTCCTTTGTTTGTTGAATATGTAGTGGACGAGGATTTCCAGCATCGTCTGTGCGGTTGTAGTCATAGACACGGTAAGTCGTATCTGAATTTTGTTGAGTTTCAAGAATTACAATACCGCCGCCGATTGCGTGAATCGTCCCACTTGGAACATCAAAGAAATCGCTCGCTTTAACAGGCACTTCGGTAAACAGGTCGCTCCAAGCTTCAGTGTCGATTTTCTCTGCAAATTCTTCAGGAGTCATCGCCGTATGTCCGTATACAATTTTTGCACCTGGCTCTGCTTGAACTACGTACCAGCATTCATTTTTTCCATATTCTCCTTCATGTTCTAGCGCATATTCATCATCAGGATGCACTTGAATGGATAAGTCATCACTAGCATCTAGTAACTTAATAAGAAGAGGAAAACTTGCCAATTGTTGTCCATTGAAGAGTTCTGGATGTGTTTTATAGAGTTCATCTAACCCGAGTCCTGCATATTCTGCAGGGCTTTTTATCGTTGAAATCCCATTTGGATGCGCGCTAATAATCCACGCTTCACCGGTCTTGTGAGAAGGAAGAGTGAAGTTAAAGAGCGAATGCAATTTTGTTCCACCCCAGATTTTCTCTTGCAGTACGGCATTTAAAAAGATTGGTTTTGTCATAATGTGCCTCCTATAAGTCTTGTTCAGTACCATTATAACAAAGGAAATTTTTTAAAGCTAAAGATAGTGAGAATTAAGAACAAGTTAAGTAATGACCTATTTTCTTTTAAATACCTTTAATTCAGTGATAAAATAAACTGACATCAACCGTGGAGGAATATATGGAAGACAAAAAATTATTAATGAATACATATACAGGGCGTGTATTTAATCCGCTTGAAATGGTGCCAGACAATGTTGCTATTGAAGATATTGCACATGCCTTAAGTATGATGTGTCGAGGAAATGGACATCTACGCTTCTTTTATTCAGTAGGATTACATAGCATTAACTGTGCGCAAGAAGCCATTGCTAGAGGGTACCAAACAGGAACGGTCCTTGCTTGTTTACTGCATGACGCAACCGAAGCTTATATCGCTGACTTAATTCGTCCGGTGAAGAATCAATTGCCAGAGTACGAAGTCATGGAAAACAACCTATTCGAAGTGATTAAAGAGAAATTCTTCTTGCAGCATTTAGAAGAGAAAGAATGGGCAAAAGTGTGGGCGATTGATCATGAAATGCTCTCAAATGAATTGCCAATCATTTTAACGGATGAACCGCTGATGGAAAAGGCACCGTTGTTAAGTCGACCCATTTTGGAAGAAAGAAGCATGCGATCGGTCGAACTGGAATTCTTGAAGTTATTTAACGAACTGTTCGAAACGTATCAAAAAGAAGTGAAAAACTTGAAGCGTGCGATTCAAAAAAGAGAACTAGAGGCAATGACGCCTGGAAAACGACGCGCAGAAGAAAAACGAGTGGTAGAATGGCTCAAAGGGGTGCCGCAATGGATTGAAGCAAAGACGGTTGCTATAACAATGCCGATGCGACTCGAATTCCAATTAGACTTAATTGTTCAAGAAGCAAGACTTGCAGGAAAGCAGCTATTAGTACCTGTGACAATGCCTGATAAGACTTTGGTGTTTGTGGAATGGAATGAACAAACAACCTTTAAGCGTTCTGCTTTTGGAGCACTTGAGCCTGTGATTGATAGTATGCATCCGATTTTTGAAGTGAAAGAGTTAGATTTAGTCATCGTTCCAGGACTACTTTATAGTACGAAAGGAGACCGTATTGGCTTTGGTGGAGGCTACTATGATAGAACCTTACAAGACGTGGAAGAAGTTCGCATTCTGTCAGTGGCGTATACGACTCAGGTGACACCTGTTGTTGACTGGCCAGTATTTGACACAGATATCCGAATTCCAACTATTATTACTAGTGAAGGAGTGGTTAGAGATGTTTAAGATTAACCCTTGGAAATTAGAACGTATGAAGAGAAATTTCAATGAGAACTTTAGCTTTACTTATTTATTTCTTGCGATTCAAGCAGCGCTGTTTGTCGTAATGACGTTAGCGGGTGGTAGCACGAATGGACAAGTTCTTGTTAACTTTGGTGCGAAATTCAATCCGTACATCATTCATCAACACGAATATTATCGTTTCCTAACACCGATTTTCTTACATAT
>CALCML010000017.1 GCA_937967765.1 uncultured Carnobacterium sp. | reverse complement strand
CTACGCAGGCATAGATGTTTTGGTACCCTAGCTCCAACAACTTTTCCTCTAAGGCAGCATATAACAATTTCCCATAGCCTTTTCTTTGGTGGTCTAAGCTAATGTAAATACTAACTTCGCAAGACCAGTCAAAGGCAGCACGTGCTGAGAATCGTCCGGCATATGCATATCCGACGACTTCCCCGTCCTCTTCTAACACCAGATACGGAAAGTTCTCTAATGTTTTCTGGATACGTCCTTCAAACTCTTCCACGCCAGGCACC
Source organism: uncultured Carnobacterium sp. (assembly GCA_937967765.1). Lineage (GTDB taxonomy): Bacteria > Bacillota > Bacilli > Lactobacillales > Aerococcaceae > Granulicatella. The sequence goes on along the minus strand of CALCML010000017.1, from coordinate 11,785 downwards.
ACTTCTTCAAAGGTGATAGCTGTCGTTTCTACATAAGGGGCATAGATGGCTTGAATCGCCTTTGCATCTTCAAGTGTTGCTACTCTTAACAATACATTACTCATTGGCTGTTGAAAGTTCCACTGGAGGAACTGTAACTCCTTTTAATAATTTATGAACGGGACATTGACGTTCTGCTGCTTCTAGAATTTCGCGTGCTAATGCTTCGTCTCTACCTGGCATCGCAACAAAAACGGATGGATGGAAAAGATAACCTTCTCCCTCTGAATCTAATGTCAAGTCAATCTTCACTTCAACCTTGCTCTTATGCTCTAATTTCATGCGTTTTTCTACAAATTCAATCGACGCATTTAAACAAGTGGCATAGGCTAAGGCAAATAATTGTTCTGGGTTCGTCCCAGCTTCTGCACTTCTTGGCGATGAAATCTGTGTGCTAAAGTCTTTGTCTCCATTTCCTTTAGTGTACGCTACCCCTGTTAGTCCGTCTTCGTTAACGGCCGTTGTTGTATATAAAATTTTCTCCATGCTCTCACCTCATGCAAGTTTCTTCTTGTAGAATAGCACATTCCTAAAAACAAAAGCTATCCTAACAAACTGTTAAGATAGCTCTTTTTGCATTATAACCATTCATTGTATTTTTTAATATACGCTTTTTTAACAACCGTTACTAAGAACATATATCCTGCGATAATGAGAATTAATGCGAGGAAGTATAGTCCATTTAGCGGTGCTAGTTTTAATGGTCCTGCTAGTGGTGTGTAAGGAAGAACCGTTACAACAAATAAAGCAAATAAGGATGTCACTAGCAATGAGAATGCTGGTTTTGATTGTACGAATGGTAATTTTGGTGAACGTAACATATAAATAACCATCGTTTGAGACCACATAGATTCAATGAACCAACCTGTTTGGAAGACCATCAAGAAGAATGCTGGATTCGTAGACGATGCATAACTGCTTCCAGTAATCATTGGTGCAATTCCAAAGAACATCACTGCAAAGGTAATGATGTCGAAGATAGAACTGGTTGGTCCAAACCAAGCCATGAATCGTGTGATGGAACTTGCTGTCCATGCGCGTGGTTGTTTTAAGAAGTCAGCATCTACATTATCAAATGGCAATGCCACACAGCTTAAATCATAAATTAAGTTCAATACGATTAAGTGAACTGGTGCCATTGGTAAAAATGGTAAGAAAATACTTGCGAATAATACTGAGAAGATGTTCCCGAAGTTTGATGAAACGGTCATCTTAATGTATTTAGTCATATTCGCATAAACTTTACGTCCTTCAATCAATCCTTTTTCAAGAACGAGTAAGTCCTTATCTAATAAAACGACATCCGCCACTTCTTTGGCAATATCCACGGCACTGTCCACAGAAATTCCGACATCGGCTACTTTTAGGGATGGCGCATCATTGATACCGTCGCCCATGTAACCAATCTTGTGTCCTTTCGCTTTTAGTAAATGAATAATGCGTGCCTTTTGTTCTGGAGATAGTTTTGCAAAAATCGTTGTTTCTTCAGCTACTGTTGCTAATTCTTCATCGCTCATATCTTCAATTTCTGTACCAAGTAAGACTTTATCTACTGGTAGCCCTACTTTTTCACAGACCGTTAGCGTTACTTTTTCATTGTCACCAGTAAGAATCTTTGTCGTTACTCCATGTTCTTTCAACGCTTGAATCGCTGGAGCTGCAGAAGGTTTTGGTGGATCAAGGAAGGCTAAGTAACCCATTAGAATCATATTTGATTCATCTTCAACCGTGAAGGCATGGTGAATATCTTGATATTTCTTTTGGCTCACACCAAGGACGCGAAGCCCTTGTTCGTTTAAGCTGCTCACTGCTTCTAGGATAGATTCGCGAATTTCATCCGTAATTGGGTGAACCACATCTCCGTCTTTTACATGAGTAGAGATGCTAAGCATTTCTTCGAGTGCTCCTTTTGTTACGAGCACTGCTTCATCGTCTTCTTTCACGATAACGCTCATACGACGACGTTCGAAGTCAAATGGCAACTCATCAATCTTTTGGTAACGTGTTGCTAAATTTTGTAGATCTTCGTGTTCGTCGGCTTCTTTTTCCGTACGTGTAATGATAGCACGGTCTAATAAGTTTTTAAGTCCTGTTTGGAAGTAGCTGTTTAAATACGCAATTTTTAATACGCCCATATCTAGATTTGCGTGAATATCTAATGGGTATTCAAGAATAATTTCATCTTGTGTAAGCGTACCTGTTTTATCAGTACAAAGAATATCGATAGCCCCTAAATCTTGAATCGCATTTAATTTTTTAATAATAACTTTTTCTTTGGCCATGATCACTGCCCCTTTTGCAAGGCTGGCTGTAATAATCATTGGCAACATTTCTGGAGTTAATCCCACGGCCACACTTAATGCAAATACCCCTGCTTCTAACCAGTCGCCGTCTGTTAATCCGTTAATCAAGAATACAACTGGCACTAACACAAGCATTAAGCGAATCAAGAGCCATGAGATTTTATTCATTTCTTTCTCGAAACTTGTTTGTTCTTCGAAAGTATTGAGTGTTTTTTCGATACGACCAATCATCGTATCATTCCCTGTGACTAAAATAACGGCTAAGGCACTACCACTGACAACGTTTGATCCCATAAAGACGAAACGTTCGCTCTCGAGTGCTTGTTTTTTCTTTTCTTCTTCATCTGGAACCCAGATTGATTTTTTCTCAACAGATTCACTTTCACCAGTCAAGCTGGATTGTTGAATAAAGAAGTCACGTGTTTCTAATAATAATGCATCCGCTGGCAACATGTCCCCAGCGCTTAATTTAATAATATCTCCAACTACTAAATCTTCAATCGGAACTTCCATCTGTTCGCCATCTCGAATAACCGTTGCTGTATTGACGATTAGACTAGATAAGTTACTCGCTGCCTTGTCACTTTTCATTTCTTGAACAAAACGAATAGCTCCTGATACAGCCACGAGCACCACGATAATGATGGAAGTCGTTGGGTCTGCTTCACCTGGTTTTGCAAGAATCACGTTCGTGAATAATGAGACAACCGCAATCACTAGTAAAATTACCGTAAATGGATTGATAATAGACTCATAAATCTTTTTCCAAATTGGATCTTCTTTAGCCTTTGTAATTTTGTTTTCTCCATATGTTTCGCGGAGTGTTTCTACTTGTTCTTCAGTGAGTCCTTTTACAGATGTGCCTAACGCTTCTAGAACATCTGCCATTGGATTCATCAATGCTAAATCTAATCTTTCTTTTGCTGTTTTCATAGTCTTCACCTCGTTTTTAGTTTAGGCGAAGCTCCGGGTGATCATCGCACTCTTCCCTTCGCTCATTAATTTGTTTCGTTTGACTCTCCGGTCCTGGCATATGATCACCCTCTTTCTAAAAGTTTTTGGCAAATGAAAAAGCACCTTGTCATAGCTTAAACGCGACAAGATGCTTACCAAATAAACAATTCTCATTTTTTCGTTCAAGCTTTAACATCATGGAGCGATGAAATGACATTAGTCTCTGCCTTCACGACAGAGGCTGCTAACCAACGCATAGTGTCTCCACTATTTTGCGGTAGTCATCCGTATCTCCATGGTAGTCTCACCTACCGATTTACATCCTCACCATACTCCTATATTCTCCCTTTGTCAAAGAAATGACCTTTGTATCTATATTAAAATATGAATTAGTAGTATAATAAACGTGTAAAAGGAGGAATCCCTATGAAAAAATCAATTTCTTTGATTTTAGTCGCATTGGTTTTAGCTGGCTGTTCATTTTTCCAAAAGAAAGAAGACACAACCACTCAAGCACAAACGACGACTACTCAAAGCACAACAACAACGAAACAAACAACGACAAGTACTACTGAAGCTCCAACGACAATCGTTGCAACAACTGCTGAAACACAGCACGCAACGGCTCCCGTTCCAAAGACTGTATCTACTGAAAAAGTAGCCGTTCCTGCCGAAGCGCCTGCTCCTTCATCCATGGATATCCAAGCGATGAAACAAGGGGACTTCCGTAGCGTAGCCGGAACATGGAGAAACTCTGCTGGATGGGAGTTCCACATTGATAAAGATGGAAATATTACTTCTGGTGGAAAAACATTTAAAGTTGGTATTACCGAACAACAATTCCAAGAAGGACTTCTCAACTGGATTATGGTTCCAGAAGGCAATGAAAATGCATTTGTGGGAGGCGCCGTATTCTCATTCATCCCTAAAAATGTAGAGCTCACTTACGGTGTAATGTCTGGTGACAAAGACCAATCAGATATTTCTAAAGACCGTATTTACGGTACGCAAACCGTAACAGACGGCAAAACTATCAAAACATTGATGTACTATAAAGTCGATTAACGGATAAAGCACTGTAGTTAATTACAGTGCTTTGTTTTGTACATAAAAATAACGGATACCTCCTATTGGAAGTATCCATTTTTCGTTACGCTTCACTAATAAATAAAATTTCTAGTAATCGTCCTCTTAATTCCTCATCTTCGTGATGTAAGATATTCATGATTTCGTTCGCATTTTTAGCATTCACTAATCGACGATATAAGTGGTCTTTCGTTGCGTAAGGAAGGTTCGCATTCTTGAGTACTTGGAAGAATGCTTCGTTTCGATTAACTGTTTGTTTTTCGCCAACAGTAAATTCAACAGTCGCGTTTTTATTTTCCAATTCAACGACAGCTGCTTGGCTTCCTTGAACATGAACGCGGTGGATTCTGTTTTCTGGAAGGATGCCTGTTTCCCCTTCAACGGATAATTGAATCGCTCCTAATTTCCAATCAACAGATAATGTCGTGACACAACGATCTCCATCTAAGTCTTCCACCATTTCGAATGAATGATGGGTACCTGGGAATACATACCAGTCAATCACTTCAGGTAAATCCACACCCATTTTCACACCAGAACCATCGAGCGGAACAATTGCTCCTTCTTTAGCAAATACAGGAATCGATTCGATATCACGGTAAATATCAAGCACCACATCTCCTGCATACTCTCTTCCAGTGAAGAAATCATACCATTTTCCTTCAGGGAACCACACTTGAACTTTTGCAGATTGGTAATCCTTATTCATTGGTTCTGTAATTGGAGCGACCATCAACTCGCTACCGAAGAAGTATTGATTTGGCACATGGTAGCTTTCTTCGTTTTCTGGATAGAAGTAGTACATCGGACTCACAAGAGGTGCTCCCTCTTCATGCGTTGCCACATTCATCGTGTAAAGATATGGAAGCAATTGATGTCTTAGACGTAAATAGTGCTTCATAATTTCTGCAGTATGTTTCGTAAAGAACCATGGCTCCTTACTATTAAACGGACTTTGCGTACTATGAAGTCGTGTAATTGGACTAAAGATACCATATTGTAACCAGCGAATTTGCAATTCTTCATCATAATAACCACGCATATGTCCGCCGATATCATGACTCCACCAGCTATATCCAATGTTTGAAGCCGTTGCAGTGAAATATGGTTGGAATTGAAGAGATTCCCAAGTCACAATAGAGTCACCAGAAAATCCAACTGGATAACGATGGCTACCAGGTCCTGCATAACGAGACAAGATTAATCCGCCATCTGCTCTCTTACAATTATCGACAAAATGATAATGGTTTAATAACCACAATGGATCTTGTACCCCTTGCGTTCCTTGTTGCCAGTCAATCCACCAGAAATCAACGCCCTGTTCTTCTAATGGATAATGTACATCTTTAAAGTAAGATTCTCTAAAGCGTGGGTCTGCAATATCAAAGATTGCAGGTTCTTCGCTTGCTGCATCTAACCCTAAACGTTTGGCTACTGCTGGGTACGCATCCTCATATGCTCGAATACCATCGGCTGGATGGACATTCAATGATAGTTTTAATTTCTTATCATGCAGTTTCTTCAATAATTTTTCAGGTTCTGGAATGAGTTCACGGTTCCAAGAGTACCCTGTCCAACCACTACCGAAACGCTCTGGAATTTTTGTGATATGCCAGTCCATATCTAACACGCCAACCGCAAGCGGTACTTGCTCATCTTCGAAACGTTCAACGAGACTTAAATACTCATCGGCAGTATACGCCCAATAACGGCTCCACCAGTTTCCTAAGGCATAACGTGGTAATAATGGAGTTGCGCCAGTTAGGTGATAGAAGTCTCTGACGGCTCCTCTATAATCATGTCCATAAGCGAAGAAGTATAGGTCCACTTCGCTTTCTTTTTTGATAAAGCCTTCTTTTTCATCACTAATAAATCCATTCGAATCATCTAAAACGGCATAACCACTCTTACTGATAATACCATCTTCTAATTCTATTTCTCCGTTGGCTCGGTCAAGAGTGCGCGTCGTTCCTTTTAGGGTTTCGATTGGTTCACCAAAGTACCAACGGCTGCCATAAAGAGCGAATTGCCCTTTTAATTCAATAAATAAATTTTGATTATTGAATTCACCTTTGTTATAGCGCAAACGGAAGAACTTCGTATTAATATCTAATAGTTCTGGTGTTTCTGTTGCTTCTACATCTACTTCACCAAAGTCTCTGTTTTGGATTAATTGCGTTTGTCTATCTTCGAACTGCCCAGTTTTTGAATATTCTAAACGAATGAGTTTATCCGTTAGAACGCTGATACGATAAAAATCTCCTTTAAAAATTTTCATCTTGTGTACCTCCATTGCTTAATTTATATGCCTTTTTAAACATTTTACTCGTTACTTTTACATTTAACAATGCCCAGATTGCAAATCCACCAAAAGTGAAAACGTAAATCGCCGTCAATAATCTCTCCGGCGTATTCACACTCATGTACACCACTGCGCAGTTAAATAGAATCAATAGAATAGCTCGTAACGGATCTAAAATACACACGAAAATGCTATTGATGACACTGGATTTCAAACTATTTTCAAATAATCCGACATAGGGTAAGAGAATGACAACACCTAGTATCACAAGCATTCCAAATGGCGCTAGAAGTAACAATCCATATCCATTCAAGAAGTTTGTATTCGAAAAAATACTATAGTTCAAAAATAATAGAACCGAGAGTACCACAAGAGCTGCCCAAATGACAGTGGCTTGTTTAAAGTTGGATTTAAAAATACGAAAATAATGATAGACAACATCGCCATCATCGCCCTTTAAAATCCGATACAACATCGTGTTGAGAGACGTTACAGAAGCCCCCATCGTCACAAGAGGAATGCTCGTAATGATAAATAATGTATTTAATAGAATCAAATTGGTGATGAGCGTTAGTCCTCTAACGAGTGGCCCATCGATTCGAAATAGTTTTTGCAATGATATCACCGTTCCTATATGAGAAAAAGGAAGCGAGAAAGATTTTTCTTCATCTCGCTCCCTCTACTCATTGTATTTTAAACGTTTCAGTTAGGGTATTTGTTAAAATCTAATTATTTAACTTCTTTTTGATAACGGTCATATGCGTCTTGTTGAATCTTGATGAATTCATCCAATCCCATATTTTTAAGGTTTGCTAAGTAAGAATCCCATTCTTCTTCAATTCCGCCATCAACTACCCATTTAGAAGCTTGTTGTTTTACATAAGAATTGATACTTACGTAAATTGAAGCTAATTTGCTTAGTTCTTCTTGAGAATAGACTACATTAGGGTAAGCTGGTAAAGCAAATTGTTTTAATTCTTGGTCCATCTTCAATTTCAAACCGTCACCTTGAGTTTGGTCGATTTCTACGCGGCTGTTGATATCGTCGCTCACGTATTTAGGTCCGAAGTCACGTAGAGAGTGAATCCAAGCATATTCATCGGCAGATTTACCGTCTTTTGGAGGTAATACTTTATATTTGTCGCCATCTTTTTCTGTAGCAATTCCAAATGAACCATAGAAGTTTTGGATACTTGCATCGTCAGTATAGAATTTGTCGAACCATTGTAATAATTTAGCAGGGTTCTTCGCTTTTGTAGTGATTAATAATTCATTACGTCCATAGTTGTAGTGGTCTGGGTCAGAAGTAACATAGCCTTTTCCGTCAGGACCTTTTAATGCTGGTAAAGGAACATATTCGCTAGCATGTAATCCAAATGTAGCATCGGCAGTCCAACCACTTGAAACACCAACTCTAGCTACTGATTTATCCATACGTTTTGCGGCACTCATTGATGAATCTTCAGTGTAAAGTTCAGGGTCAATTAAGCCTTTCTTGTATGCGTCATGCATTGCTGCAATCCCTTGTTTGTAGCTTTCTTCAGTACGAAGATATACTGGTTTGCCATCTTTTACAGACATTTCATAAGTGTTATCTGCACCTAAACGGTTGTTAAATGGAAGGATGTAAGAGAATGTTGGGTCAAAGTTACCAGAGCCAAATGGAATTTCATCCGTTGGATCTCCATTTCCGTTTGCGTCTTTATCTTTGAATTCTTGAAGTACTTTTACTAATTCATCATAAGTTTGAGGTACCTTCAACCCAAGATTGTCAAGCCATTTTTTATTGATGAATAATTGGTTCCCTACTGTTGGACGCATTGGTAATTTCTTAGGAAGACTGTAAATGTGTCCGTCAGGAGATGTAATCATTGCTTTTAGTTTTGGTTCTTGTTCCATTGCCTTAGTAAGGTTTGGCATATTTTCTTTAATTAAATCTTCTAGAGGAATAAATAAAGATTGGTTTTGCGCAATTTCAGCATCGTTAAATGCGTTTGATCCTAAGAAAGCATCTGGTAGGTCTCCGCTGGCAACTAATACAGATTTTTTATCTGTCCAGTCTGCAGCAACAAGAGTATCCCAGCTAATTTCAATGCCTGCTTCTTTTGCAGAATCATCAATAAATCCTTTATGGTATTCTTCGCCCCAGTCCGACCATCGAACGGTTGTGATTTTGAAGTTCGTTTGATCTGACTTTTCGTCATTTGACTTCGTTGTTGAGTTTGAGCAAGCGGCTAGTCCAGTTAGTGTAGCGGCTGCTAAAAACAAATATTTCATTTTGTTGATTTTCATAATATCTCTCCTATTCTTTTAGTGCGCCAATCATGACACCCTGATTGAAATATTTTTGGACAAATGGATAAAGCAACATAATCGGAGCTGTTGAAATTACAATCGCTGCATATTTCATCATATCAGCTTTAATCCGAAGGTCTGATGCAAGTTCCCCTGTTGCCTGAGATTGCATCATTTGGTTACTAATTAATAACCGTCTTAAGATCAATTGCAATGGTTGCAAGTTTTCTTTTGTTAAGTAAATTAAGGCGTTGAACCAAGAGTTCCAAATACCAACCGCTGTCCATAAACCGATTACGGCGATAATGGCTTTTGATAAAGGAACAACGATTTTGAAGAAATAACGAATTGTTCCGCATCCATCAATTTGAGCTGCTTCCCACATTCCTTCTGGGATACTGTTATTGAAGAATGTTCTCGCAACGATGATGTTGTAAGAAGATACTGCAAATGGAACAACCATTACCCAGAATGTATCGACAAGTCCGACACTCTTCACTGTTAAGTAGATTGGAATCAATCCACCTGATACGAACATAGGAACGATGTAGAGAACGCTGAGCCACTTTTTACCAAGTAAGTCGCGTCTAGATAACGCGTACCCAGCAGGGATGTTGATGAGTAATGCGATTAATGTACCGACTACTGTATATAAAATCGTGTTGAGATAACTTCTTAAGAACAGTGGTTGTTCAATTAATCGAAGGTATCCATCTAATTTCCATTCGTGAGGAATGAACCAAACTTTACCATTAGCTACATCAGAAGGATTACTAAAGGACGCAATCACAACAAACCACAATGGGTAAACGATTAATAATATTAACAAGATTGCAAAACCGTAGATCACTACGTCAAAAAACAAATCTGATTTTGATTTTCTTGAAGCTTTAAACCATTTCATGCTATGACCACCCTCCTTTTAAAATAGTCCTGTTTTGGTATATCGTTTAGAAAACCAATTGACAGATAATAGAATGATTAAGTTGACTACAGTATTGAATAATCCGATTGCTGTAGAGTAACTGTATTGAAAGTTAAGCATCCCAACTTTATATACGTAAGTCGAAATCACCTCACTTCCAGCTAGGTTCAATGGATTTTGTAATAGTAATACTTTTTCAAAACCGATACTTAATAAGCTTCCGGCTCTTAAAATCAATAGAATCATTGCTGTAGGTAAAAGTAATGGTAAGTCGATGTTGAGAATCTTTTGCATACGAGAAGCTCCGTCCATCGTAGCCGCTTCGTAATACGTTGGGTCGATGGCTGATAAAGCTGCTAAGTAAATGATGCTGTCCCAACCAATGTGTTGCCAAACATCACTCCAAACATAAACGCCAGCAAAACTATCTGGTTTTGATAGTAAGTTTGGCATTGTCCATCCAAGTGATTTAAAAATATTGGCAATCAAACCACTATTTGGTGATAAGAATAAAATAATCATCCCACACATAACCATTGTTGAAATAAAGTGTGGTAAATAAGTCGTTACTTGAAAGACTTTTTTGAATTTCCCTGCTCTTAATTGATTACATAAGAGCGCTAGTAAGATTGGTAATGGGAATCCAACGAGAATGCTATAGATTGAAATCTTTAATGTGTTCATCATCGTTGTTCCGAATTGAACTGAATTAAAGAACTGGGTGAAATATTTAAACCCTACCCACGGGCTATTAAGAATTCCATTCGCCGGTGAGTAATCTTTAAAAGCAATCACAAGTCCTAACATTGGGATATATGCAAACATTATAAGTAAAATAATTGAAGGAAATAGTAGCACATATAAAGGAATGTTGCTTTTTATTTTTCTTTTTTGTAATTGGGTTAAATCTTTCATAATTTCCCTCCTGTTTCAAATTCCTGTCATTATTTTATAAAATAAAACGCTTTCTTTATATCACTTTTTCGATAAGAACTATTCACTATTCAGACAATATTGCCAAATTTATATCACTTTTCCGACATCTTCTTAATTCATATCGTTTTTTGACAACTTTTATGATAGTGTTATACTTGAGAAGCGAGGTAAAAGTTATGAAACTACATAGTATTCTATCTAAAAGACATTCTTTTAAATTTTTCTTTCAAGTCTTATTAGTACTTCTTATCCTCATCACAGTGATCAGTCTCTTCGTCAGCAATGCCACAAGAGATTTTATTAAGAATCAAAATATTCAACAATTAACGAGCTCCATTGATCTTTACGCCAATGGACTGAATGATGAAATGCGTTCCGTTGAACGCTTTTTGTATTCAACGGTCACTCACGATAAGGGTCTGGATGAACTAAATGAGCCACAAAGTTACACAGATTATGAGCAAACCGTCAAAAAGGTACAGACCACTTTTAATGACTATGAATATCAACATGAAACGCATATGTCGTTTTTAGTGGCAACAGAAGGTACGCATCATTTTCTGAGTGCTTCTAATCTCTATATTCCCTATCAAGATTACTTATATTTAAAAAACAATATCAATTTGTTCAGAAATAATACGGACGACCGTAAATGGCAAGCCATTCTTATCAATGATACGGAATACTTGATTAAAGTCGTTCATTATAAAGAAAAAACGATTATGGCGGTTATCTCTGCTGAAGATATTCTAATGCCACTTCGAAAACTGAATATCGGAAAGAATGGTCATATTTCGCTGAAAGAACCGAAAAACTTATCGTCTTCAACTTACTTAATCGAAGCCGATAGCGAACGGACACAACTGCCGTTTGATATTTACGTAGCGGTTGACTATACCGATGTATTTAAGAGTATCGTTCTTTTTGAAGTCTTCATCGCTATCG
>CALCML010000016.1 GCA_937967765.1 uncultured Carnobacterium sp. | reverse complement strand
GGTTTTGTGTATCGACTGATATTCCGTTCTTTTGGCATATCTTATATAAGTAGTCAACGCGTTTTCGGTATTCGTCATAGCTGCCCGCGTCCACCTTTACGATTGCGTGTAAGGACTTATTCCCACTATACACAAGAGCAGCGATTGGCAATTCAAGCTCTTTATAAATAGCGTTTTGCTTTTCTACGCTCATGCTATCCGATTCGACAAGTGCATATCGGTAGTCGGTCACATTCTCATTCTTTGCGCCCTTACCGTCAAGCGGATTGAAGCGAATCCATGCGCCGGCCTCTTGGTGATAATCTCCGAGGACTGCACCAATATCGCCGTTGCATTTACTAAGGGCTTCAATTAACTGTCCGGCTGTCCGGTCATACGCTCCCTTTGTTGGAAGCCATTTTTCAATTTCGCCCGTTTCGTCGTTGACTTTTGGATAGCTTTCTGTCACATATCCGACATTTTCGGATGATTCAAACAAGGCCTCTAGGTATCGGATAATTTCTTGGACTGGATTCCAAATTGTAGGCTCATGAATCTCTTTCCCCTCAATCCAGTTTTTATCGATAACCCGATAATCTCTATCGATGGTATCGTTCCAGTCTAATTCGTGAGCGCCTTCGCTATCGCTTGAGTACGGGTTCACCCACCCGTGGTCTTTTGCAAGTTGGACGATTGTCCCACCAGTTACAATCGAGCCCGCTTCTTCGTTGAAAGTGTCCCACTTTTTGAAACATTCAAATTTACGATACCTTGCCGGATCTCGTAAGGACCAATTATCCCAATCCGACGCGGTATATCCTTCGTGTTTTAGAGCCATACCCACATTTACCCATTCTTGATAGGATAAAATGGCCGGGTTGATATGCTCTAATAATGGCAACAAGTCAAATTCTCTTTCGTTGTTCATTTTACCCTTTCTTTTTTATAACCTTTCCGCTATTGCTGCTATGACATTGACTGTCACGCTATTTCCTGCTTGCTTGTATAGTTGACTGTTAGAGTTAACCTCTTGTGCTTTGTCAAAAGCCCAGTCTGGAAAACCTTGTAATCTCCAACATTCACGGGGTGTCAGTTTTCTAATTCTATAGTCAGGCTCAACTACCCCTTGACTTTCTCCGGTCAATAGAGTATTTGCTATCTGATTACCTACTCTACCTCGCCTTGTTTTAGAGTTCGGATGAGATAGGTTTACACTATCGCCAACTGTAGCCTCAGCATACCCTTGAGATGTTGCCTCTGTTATTTTTAAAACATTGTTTTCGTGATAGCTATTACTTGTCAGAGTTGGTGCGATATCATGTTCTCCGCCTTGATTATAACCATGACCACGCTGAATGATTTTAGGCTCAAGTCCTCCGCCTTGATAAGCTCTGATGGTTGGTGCGATACCGTCTGTTTCGTAAACCACGCCACATTGATTAAAATTGGGTTGCAATACCCCAAACTGTTTTATAGTATTACTTTTTATTGCTATCTTTTGCCCCTCTCCCTTATTCGTTGTAAGCGTAGGAGCTAAACCATCGGCTTGATAGACTTCCCCATTCATACCATTCCCAGATGGGTTTACATTGCCAATTTTCACGACTGATTGGCTACTAGTTGACTGACTTTCTCCGCCGAGAGGAAAAATTCTTCTGGTACGTTCTCCTCTAAGATGTCCGATAATGAACACACGTTCCCTATTTTGGGGGACTCCAAAATTCTTGCTGTTAAGCACTTGCCATTCCACGTTGTACCCCAGTTCATCCAAGGCTGTAATGATGATCTCGAATGTAGCTCCGTTTTCGTGGTTGAGTAGTCCTTTAACGTTCTCAAGGAATAAATATCTAGGTCTGAGAATAGATGCGAACCGGACAATTTCAAAGAACAAAGTTCCTCGTGTATCTTCAAAACCTCGTCTTGCTCCTGCAAGACTGAAAGCTTGGCACGGAAATCCTCCACAGATAACGTCCACACTTCCGATTGATCGAATAAACTCATCTGATACTGTTGTGATGTCATGTAATTCTATCTCCCCTTTCGTATCATGTATAGCTTTATAACTAGCTCTAGCAAAATTGTCAATCTCACAAAATCCGATACATTCGTGACTAGCGGACTCCATACCAAGACGAAAACCACCGATGCCAGCAAATAAATCTAAAAATTTCATTATTCCCTTTCTTAACTTGGTATATATTCCCTTGCAACGATGCCTCTTGGTAATCTCCACCCGTTCGCTGCTATTCGGTCAATCATATTTCTAGCACTTTCAAACGACCACATTCCGACGTTTTTAAAACCTCGACTTTCAAGGAAGCGAATTTGCTTCGGTGTAGTCAGCCCCTCACTTTGACGTTTATTCAAACGGTCAAGTAATAAGTTAGCTTTCCCAGCGTTCCCGACTTCTTCGGTAAAAATACCGTATTTTTCGAGTGCTCGGAGTTGTTTTTCTGAAGGCGGGGACATTTCCCATCCGAAACTAGGAACATAGCTCGAAAGATCTTCGGCATGAATTGACATTTCAAATTGAAGCGGATCAACAAGTTTTCGTTTTCGTTTTCTCATTTCCGCAAGTTGTTTAGCAAGGGCTTCTTCACGTTCTGCCACGACGTCTTCAGCGCTCTTGACTTCCATCTGCTCAAGGTCAATCACGACGCCCGTTTCTTCTTCCATGTTTTCGACCATTTTTTTAGTCACTTCCGGACTTTCACAAATTAAATGAGCCGGGCGACAAAGTTCGTGCCGTTCTGTGTGCCATAGGAAGTCTAGCAACAAAAGCTCGTCTTTTCCGGGAAATAGACGCGTCCCCCTTCCTACCATCTGCGAATAGAGCGCCCGGACTTTCGTCGGTCTTAATACCACCACGCAATCGACTGAAGGGCAATCCCAACCCTCAGTAAGTAACATTGAGTTACAAAGAACGTTATAACGTCCCTTTTCAAAGTCTTCGAGCACTTCCGCCCGGTCTTTCGATTCGCCGTTAACTTCAGCAGCTTTGAATCCTCGCTCGTTTAAGATATCGCGGAATTTTTGGCTAGTCTTCACAAGTGGAAGAAAGACAACTGTTTTTCTGTCCTTGCAATATTCGGCCATTTCGTCCGCAATCTGTACGAGATAGGGATCAAGTGCCGTTCCGACATCGCTCGCTTTAAAATCACCAGCAGACATTGAAACACTCGATAAGTCAAGGTCAATCGGAATTGTCAAGGCTTTAATTTTGGATAGATACCCGTCTTTAATTGCTTGCACTAATGAGTATTCATAGGCTAGACTGTCAAAGTATGAACCGAGGTTCTTCATATCCCCCCGGTCCGGTGTAGCCGTCACCCCCAAAACTTCCGAGTCTTTAAAATGGCTTAAAACTTTCTGATATCCGTCTGAAATAGCGTGGTGTGCTTCATCGACCACAATCGTATCGAACCAGTCAGGCGGGAATTGATTCAAGCGTTTTTCTCGTTGCATTGTCTGAACTGAACCGACAACGACTCGATACCATGAACCAATCGAGGTATTCTCTGCTTTCTCTAGTGCCGTACCGAGTCCCGTCGCGGTCTTGAGCTTATCGCTTGCTTGGTCTAATAATTCGGAGCGGTGAGCAAGGACAAGGACGCGTTTCCCTTCTCTAACTTGGTCTTCAATAATTTTTGAAAAGACGACCGTTTTTCCCGTTCCAGTCGGAAGGACTAGAAGGGTTCGTTTTCGCCCTTCCGTCCATTCCTTCTGAACGGCTTCTCGCGCCTCTTGTTGATAAGGCCGTAATTCCATTTATACCCCCTTAAAATTGTCCGGGATTGAACCCTTGCGCTGGTTGTTGGAATCCTTGTTGTGGTTGATAACCAGCCGGTGCTTGTCCTGGTTGAGCGTTCAAAACTTTTGTATAGTCCACGTCTTCCGCGTAAATCATGCTTTTTACTTCATTGTATTTATTGCCATTATATTCACGGGTTCCCACCTTACATACTCCGACTTTACCGATGATAGCGTTCCAGTCCATACGAAGCGGTTCGCCTTTACGTTTTTGTCCGATTGAACCAAAAAATGCAGATAACATTCCCTCGGTCGAGCTATGCAAGAATAGGTTGTGCGTGAGTTCTTTTTCGCCTTCGTTTGCTTCAATTAAAACGTGAATCGTTGCCTTGTTGCAAGCTGGTAACTTGCCCGGGTTTTGCGGGTTCGGTGTGTGACGTCCACGGTCATAGCTTTTTACTGTGTAATAATACAAGCCTTCAGGTAATAGGACGAATTCAGAATCCTTTTGGATAGTGTCGTTCCAGTCATATTCGCGGTCAAAGTTGTTGGTGTTGTTAAATTGTTGTTGTGTCATTTTGTTTTTCTCCTTTTGTTTCAAAAATTATAAATTGTTAGTGTTAAATGGCATTTCAGGGGTTGCGCGAACTTGGTTTTGAATAACCTCAAGTGTAGCGTCCCAATTCGCAACAATCATATCCCAATAATTGCTCGGGAAGTTTTCGATTGGTGTCCCCATCGGGAAGTGTCCGCGGATATATGCGACGTCTTGCAATTCACTTTCTGTCACGTTGTGCGGTGTCATTAAATCGATAAGTGCTTGTGGTAATAAGCCGTTTGTTTGCGGTTGCTCTTGTGCTTGTTTAGCAAGTTCGCGTTTTTGTTTGATATCACCCGCGATTGCGTTTAGTGTTTCTGCAATTTCAGGTTGTTGCACTTCCGCTTGTACCGGTTCAGGTTGCGGTTGTGGTGTTACTTCTTGCGTTGCGAAGATATGCGCGATACTTCCAAAATCAAACGGTAATTGATCCGGTAAGCCGTGACGGTTCTTTGCGTCCCATGCGGGGCGATGATTGGTATACATAACACGCTCTCCGCCTTGGGCTTTTTTCTTGCCGTCGTCAGTCGTCATAACGAACGTCTTATAATTCGCAAAGAGCACCATATCCGCCCACTCTTTGACAAGCGGGGCTGTTTTCGAGCTTGTCTTTTGCCCGAGTTTTAATTCGTATCGGTCATACGCTCCCATTTCGTCCGGTTGCTCGAACTTCTTAATTTGAGCGTGAGCAGTTAAGACAACGTTGATTCCAATATCGACAAGCTCTGACAAGCTATTCAATAAGCGCCCGATTTCCTCTTGGACGTATGTATAACCCTTGCCCCATCCAAAATCTTCGATTCCGTTTTTTTGGTGCTGTGAGCATACATAAGATACAGCTAACTGCTCCGCCCAGTCAATCGTGTCAATGACTAGAGTTTTGCAAGCGTCCGAATTCGCCTTGATAAACGCGATCTCATTCTTGAGCATGGCCCAGCTTGTAGGCTTGTCTAACCGGGCCACGTCCATATTATCAGTCGAGCCTTCTGTATCGATGAATACCGGCTCTGGAAATTGTGCTGCAAAAGTTGACTTTCCGATTCCTTCCGGGCCATAGATAACAACTTTTTGAGCCCGTGCCTTCCTTCCTCTTGTAATTTGCATTTTTTAGTCCTCCTCATCATCGTCGTCTGAAAAGAGTTCATGAAGAAAATTCACTAGACGTTTGCGTTTTACTTCTTCAATTTCTTCCATAAGATCTTTTGGCTCTTCGCCGTCGAGTGTTTCGAGCTCATACGTTGCATTTACGACAAGCAATTCACCCCCAAAGGCTTCCGCGACTTTTTGTATTTTATCGCCTTGTATTTCCATCGCTTTTTGTGATCCAGTCGACGCATCTTGCAGATCTTCCGTCCAAGTTGCGCTATAAGCAAAAGCTCCGTCCTTGCTTTTGTATTTCATCAAAAATTCGCCTGTTTCTTTACTACGAATAACGATAAATTTTTCTGTTTTTTTCATAGTTGTTTTCCTTCTTTCTTTAATTAAAATCCGTTTTGCCAAGTTGGCGCGACTGTTTCTTGTGCGCCATTTGTTGCCCCGTTTAATAGTCCGTTTTCAAAACTGTTTGGTTTGACGCTGTACCCGTCCTCGATGATAACGGAGCACTCTCCGCCCGTTGAAACTCTTGTCGCGATAGCTTGCAAACCTTCTTTTTCAAGCCATGCTCCGAATTCCGTGAGTGTGTTCTGGTCCATCTGCTCGAGTTTGTCAATAAGTACGAACCCACAATCAGGCTTCAGTTTACGAACGATAGCCGTCGCGACTTGTAATTGTTGTGAACCGCTCATATTATCCCAGCGTTGGCCGAGGTATAAGAGTTCGCCATCATCCACGGATAAGCCCGGCAATGGCAAGTCTGCGTTTGTGAGTAAGTCTGTTTTTTGCTTGCGGATTCCTTCAATAACAAGGTCTAATTCGCGATACTGTTCACGATATACTTTCGCGTCTTCCTCTGCCTTGTCTTTGTCAAAATTCGCTCGAACTTTCAAGTTAATTTGTTCAATATTCGCGATACTGTCTTCAATTTCTTGTGTGGATTCATCCACTAAAACGGAAACGTCTTTTCGTGCAATATCAAGGTCTTGTGCTAGTGCTTGCTCTTTCGCTCTAGCTTCTTCAAGTTCTTTTTCCAATCGTTTGACGTTTGCAAGAGTAAAATTATAATCGTTTTCGATAACGTCTAAATTTTGACGCTTGCGGGCGTTTTCACCATTGCGCGCTAAAATTTCTTGTTGTTGTTGGATAAGCTCGGCAATCGAAACAAGCTCTTTCGGTGCGTCTGGATAATACGGCTGTTCTTTCGCAAACTTTTCTTTCTGGTCCGCGATCACTCCGATAGCGTGACGCTCTTGATACTTGGTTTTTTCTTCCATTTCAAGCTGGACGAGCTGATCGCCTACCCCGATAATTTGTAATAAAGTTGTAGCCTTTTCCTTGTCATTCATTTCCATAAACTTCGGAAGGTCAAGCGCTAGTTCTTCCACGAAACTATCGAGCAATTTCTGACCGGCTTTATTTCCGCTTGGATCAATCACTTTTAAATCGCTATTTTTGCCCTTACGTTCAACAATAAGGCCATTCGAGAGCGTGATTTTCAGACTTGGCGGAAGCGTCGAGCCTTCGCGTTGTGGTTGTGACGGCTTGTACTTGTTACCACCTAATGCCCACGCTATCGCGTCTAATACGCTTGTTTTCCCTTGATTATTGTTACCACCGACGATTGTCAAGCCTTTTGCTGAAGGTTCAATCTTGACCGCTTTAACGCGCTTGACGTTTTCAAGTTCAAGTTTATTAATTGTTACCATTGTTCCACCCTTCTAATTCAAACCGATAGGAGGTTCGACGTCGTAAGTAAATTGCTTATCAGAATTTTTTAGGTTCATTCGTGCAATTTCGTAAAAGTCCGTTTCAACTTCTTCTGTCACTTCAATTTCTTTGCTTTCATGCTTCATTGTAAAGAGCATAAGAACGAATATTCCTAAAAGCATGATTACAATTCCGAATAATTGCTCGGTTATGTTTGGTTCTGTCATGTTAAATCTCCTTAAAATATACTCAAACCTTGTTTTTTCCAATAATCTATGTACTCTTGTTGTGCTTGTCCGTTGAATCCGCACGCATGAAAGGTCAAGCCGTGATTACTATCACTTTCTTTTTTGTCTAACAAAACTTCCAGTTCTGATTTGACGAATTTTTTTAACGCTTTTAAATCGCCACACGGATAAAAAAACTTATAACCGTCAATTTCTAATTGCCATACCCAACCAATAGGTGTTTTATTGTATGTGTATTTTATTTCCATTTTTTATACCTCCAATAATTTTTCAAGGTCAGCGATACGCTGATAAAGTTCTTTCTTTTCCATTTCGGATTCGATAAGTTGTTGGTTAAGGTCTGACGCAACCAATCGCCAATCAACGTTTTTTTCTTCATAACTTTGTGGTGCGAAGAAATATTTTGTTATTTTATCTAATAGCTTCATGTTAACTCCTACTTCATAAGTTGCTGTTGAAATCTTAATACATCATCTAAGTCGTATAAGCATTTACCGCCTTTTGCATTTTGTTGATAGCTAAATTTCCCTTGATCTCTAAAATCTTCAATTCTTTTTCTTCCCCATCCTGTAGCGTCCATAACTTCTTTGATGGAAACCATATTGAATTGTTTTGAAATTCTTCTGTTTGCTTCTTTTATAGCTTCAATATTAAGTTTTACTAAATCTTCGAATAGTTCTTCTTTCCATTCATTGCCAAAGAGTTCTATTGCCACTAGTATTTCCTCCTTTTCTGTGGTATAATTAAGTTAGATTTTTAAGCAAGCGCCGGATTTTCGTCTGGTGCTTTTTTTCATCCTTTTGTTCTTTTTAGTGAACACCGTCCGTAAAAAAAATACCGATTTGATCCTTGCTGAATCCGAGAACTGTCGCGACTTTTATCAATTCGTCCGCGTCGAACGAAACAATACCGTTTTCGCGTTTAGCATAACGGGCGCGGTCAGACCATCCGAGCGCCTTCGCCATTTCGTCTTGTGTTAAACCTTTAGCGATACGCTCCGCTTTAATTCGTAAATAATCTACTGACATATATCGGCCTCCTTCCGTTTTTGTTTGTTCTCCTTAGTGAACAAACTAAGTATATCCTACTTGTTCTTTTTTGTCAACACTTTTTATAAAAAAAAAATACATTTTTTATTTTTTTCGTATTATTTGTACTTTTTTAAGAACGATGGTATAATAAATTGTAAGGTATGAGGAGGTTGAAAACATGCGTACTAATGAGGAAATAATAAACTTAATTATAGAATTATCGAAAGAAAAAAATATATCTTTAAGCGAATTGGCTAGAAGAACCAATATGGCAAAATCTGGAATATCTCGATATTTTAATAAAACTCGGAAATTTCCACTTAATCGAGCGAACGAATTCGCGAAGGCGTTAGGGGTTACGCCCGAATATTTAATTGGAGTGAAGCCAGCTTCTAGCAAACCAGAATACACTACTTCAGATCTACGAAAGATGGCTGAAAATGCAAAAACATTTGACGGTAAGCCGTTAAATGAAGATGATATTCAAGCCATACAAAATATTATAGAAATTTACTTGAAAGGTAGATAATTTATGACTATTGAAGAGTTAGCAGACTCTCACGGTGTCACTCTCGCTTACTTTGATAATGAACTATGGCATAGGCCAGGGGTTTATATCGAAGAAATCAATATTATCTTTATTAACCGTGAGCTGTCCGAGGACGCAAAGAAACGAGTTGTTTATCACGAATTGGGGCATTTAAGCCATTCCGCCAGCCTTTACAAAAACAATTATATAAAGTGTGAAAATGAAGCTAATCGGCAAATGATCCACAAGTTACTAGAAGAAGAACTCGCACTATCAGACGACCATCAATCTTTTAACTATCTTGCTTTTATGCAAAAGCATGAACTAAAAACTGTAACAGATGAATTGATGGTTATCGACGAATATTATGAATTGATAGGATAAAAAAATATGGACTTTAATAAAATAAAAGAATTAACAAAAAACGCAATCGATAAAACAGCAGAAGGCCTTAATAAAGCTAATGATATGAGAAAAAAAGCAGCGCTAGAAACAAAAATAACCTTGCCAGCAAGCAATCAATTTTCTAAACCTACTACTATTAGAAAAACAGTTGACGGCCAATATTATATCGGTTTATATTCAGAAACCCCCGAACTATTCGAATTTGAGAATTTCCAATTTGAAGGCTCTAAAATTATAGAACGTACAACGACTACGGGAAAAACAACACAAAAAGGCAAGAAAGCTAGTGCACTTACAGGTGCTGGAATAGGTACTGTTATAGCTCCCGGACTTGGGACAATCGTCGGAGGAATGGTAGGCGCTTCAGGAAAGAGAAAAGGGACTATTAATTCTACGTCTGTTACTATACAAGAAGAAAAACCAGGTTCAGCATCGGTACTGCTCAGAAATATTGTAACGGGTGAAATAAAAACTATTTCGACTAAATTGACTCAAGCGCAAGCGAACAACGTGGAAAGATTTTTTCAATAAATAAAAAATCCCCCGCTCTCAAAAATTGACGACGAGGTGATAATCAAATGGAAATAAAATCTTACAAAAAGAAAAACGGTGATACCGCTTATATGTTCCGAGTCTATATAGGCAAGGTGGATGGATCTAGTCGTTACATTACACGTCGAGGATTTGAAACCAAAGGGAAAGCCCGTGCTGCACTACTTCAACTTCAAACTGATATCGAAAACGAGAAACAAACTAAGAAAGATATAACTGTCGAAGAAATCTCGAAAAAATGGCTTAAAGAATACGCTGATACAGTGCAAGATAGCACTTATATAAAGACTTCTAGGAATTTTGAAAATCATATCTACCCGGCTTTTGGTAACAAGAAAATTAGTACGATCACGCCAATTCAAATGCAAGAGCAAGTCAACGAATGGTCTAAAAAATTAGTCTATGGACGTAAATTAAAAGGACTGATGAATAACGTCTTCAAATACGCTATCAGACATGGTTATATCGAAACGAATCCAGTCGATAGTGTAGTGACGTCTATCAGAAAAAAATCAAACGAAAAGAGTGATTTCTATAATAAAGATGAATTAAAATCTTTTATGAAGCTAGTCGTACAAACAAAAGACTTGGAAAAAATAACTCTTTTTCGCCTTTTAGCTTTTACGGGAGCACGAAAAGGTGAGATTTTAGCTCTTGAATGGAAAGATTGGAATGATAATACTCTGAGCATAAATAAGGCTATCACAAGAGGTTTCGGGGGCGAAGAAATAGGAAATACAAAAACAGTAAGCAGTAATAGATTAATTAGTCTTGATAAAAAAACAAAAAGCATTTTAAAAAAATGGAGAAAGCAAAATCCTGATACAAGATACATTTTTGAGAATGAATTCAAAAAACCAATTCCAAGCACCTTGCCCAGAAAATGGCTTATTAAAATTGTCGAAGGTAGTGACTTGCGTCCGATTAAAATACACGGGTTCAGACATACTCACGCAAGTCTTTGCTTTGAAGCTGGAATGACTTTAAAACAAGTTCAATATCGGCTCGGGCATTCTGACTTAAAAACAACCATGAACGTATATACTCATATAACCACTCAAGCAAAAGATGATATCGGAGAACGTTTTGCAAAATATATAGATTTTTAAGGAGGCTTGCCTCCTTTTTGTGACTCCTTTTGTAACTCCCTTTTTTAAAAAGGAATACCAAAGAATACCAAAGAACAAAATAAAAAACGCTGTAATTACAACGTTTTAGAAAGGAATGTAAAAGAATACAAAAGAATAATGGAGCCGGTGGGAGTTACGGAAATATTATTAAAACAGTATATAGCTAGTTTTATAACTCCTTTCACAACTCTTTTTCAGAGCAAACAAAAAACCGCCAGCATACGCCAGCGGTAAAGTGTAATTAAATTTTGAATTTCTTTCTATGTTTTTATTTTGTAGTAATCAAGCCGTCCGGCTCGATTACGAATTCTGCTTGTTCAGCCAATCGACCATCTTCAAGCATGAGATAATATCCGCCGTTATATGGCACGAAGCAGTCTGATTTCATATCGCCATTTTGAGCATCCAGGTAATACCATTTCTCATAGTATTTCACCCAGCCAGTCTGCATGGCACCGTCTGCATTGAAGTAGTACCATTTTCCATTGATTTTCTTCCAACCGCTATTGGCCATATAGCCGTCCTTGTCAAACCAATACCAGCACCCATCTGTATGATGTAGCCATTGATTTGCGTACATATAGCCTGACTCATCGAAATAGAACCAGTTGCCGTCAATTGCTTCAAATTTTGAAGTAGGGTAAGAGCCATCTTTACGACTCCACCACCAGCCAGTGTCATCATGCTTCCAACCTGATTGGTCTTCTTGAGGCGGTACGATATAGCCCACAATCGAATTGACTGAACGCTCATAGTAGCGACAAGGGCCACCGACATCAAGATAGTCCCAGTTCCCATCGATATTCTGTTCAATGGTCTTAATGGTAGAACCGTCCGAATCTTCATAGACAAGACCAGTGTGACCATAATTGACGCCATCACCAGCAACGAAGTTCTTAACAAAGAACCAACCAGCTTTTGGATATTGAGCGCCATAGACGACTTGTAAGCCTGCTGCTTCTGCTGACCGTAGCAAGTCAATAGCATTACCCCATAGACGAATACCGAAGTATTCATAGATACCGTAGCAAGTCACATCTGCGCATTGGTAGCCGTACATTCCGTCGTAATCTACCCCAGTCCCTACATCCGCATGAGCGATAAGGTCGTTAATCATATCTTGTTTTTTAGACATTCGCATTGTCTCCTTTCCACGCATCGTTCATCTGCTTGACTGCAGATTCAATAAATGTGTCCATGTCTTTGTCCGTCATGCCAATATTGTACTTGTTCAATTCGGCACGAATTTTGATTCTAGCTTGTTCTAGCTTCTCTTCGCCTTTATAGCCTGTCTCAGCTGATACCTGCTCAACTGCATTGACCGCATTTTTGGCCAAAATTTCAACGATCTTGACGGTCTGCTCACCGCCTTTTTTTATAAGGTACTCTTTAACAGTTTTAACTGCAATTCCAGCAAAAATGACAAGGATACTAATAGCTCCATTGAGTAAAATTTCATTAATTTGTTGCATCGTCTTTCTCCTTTACTTCGATTTCTACTTTGTCTTTTTGGTCAATGTTGACCAGTAACTGACCTATCTTACGAGCATTATCTTTCTTGATTTGATTGATATAAGGTTTTAGGAATTCTGGAAACGCGAGGCCAATCATTTCCCAATTTTCAATTACTGAAAACAGATAATTGAAAGAGAAAAACATAGTCCAGGCAATCCCAAAGCTACGAAAACCAAGCGAACGGGCATACATTGCTACGAGCAAGATTACAAGAAAGACAATGAAATGACGAATCAATCCCATTGTCCCAATTTTGCTATCAAAACGCTTAGTCTTGAATGCCTTGATATATCCAGTTATGATATCTAAAATCATCAACCAAAAAAAGAAATGGATGTAAGGGCTATATGAAAGATTTTTGAGGTGTTCTAATAATTCGTGAAATGCTAAATCTTGCATAAGCTACCTCTTACTGAATGGGTTGAGTATCTAGCTCGCTAGATGGCTCTTCTTTCTTTGGTTCTGTCCACTTCCAGATACCAAGTTTGCCGTTTTGTTCAAGACTTGCAAGTTGCTCAAGCGTTTGACCTTGATAAGTGAATGCTTCATTCACTTGAATCATGACGCGTTGCCCTTCCTGAAATTTCTCAACGTGGTTTGGATTTTCAAGTGTGAAGATTTCTTGTGGTTGGTAAGTTTTACCAGCTTGACCAAGGTCAACCAATTCAAGACCACGTTTGTATAACGTAGGGTCTAGTGGATGGTCAACATCAGTCACACGGACCAATACTGCCCAATCTGCAACAGCTTTGACTTCCGCAATTTTAGCATCTTTCTCAGCTAGCTTTGTTTCGTATTCTTGCGCTTGTGTTTGTAAGTCTTCTTGTAACTTCTTCACACCATCTGCTGGATTAAATTCAGTCGTTACTTGAGCAATCACTGCTTTAATCAAATCTTCGTCTGACTCATTCATGTGATTACCGATTAAAACACGGTCAAAAGCTGTATATGGTGCATCTTGTCGAATCGCCACAAATGTTCTGCCGTTTTCTTGTAAGTATTTATTGATAACTTTAAATGTCATATATTATTGTTCCTTTTCTTCTTTTTCTGCTTGTAGTTGTTGAAGTTGTTCTTGCACTTCTTCATAAAGAGCTTTGTAATTTGCGCATTCAATCGTCTTATTAGCAAGTTGAATTGCTAAGTCGTTAATAACTTTGTCTGCTTGGTTCATTAATTATTTATCTCCATTCCAGTATTTAAAATAGTTGTACGGAAGTTTCGCTCCACCGTCAGAAAGGACCCTAAAATTCCAAAAAATGTCATTTAAAATAATTTCAAGCGATTTTCCTTTTATCCACATGGTTTCGATATTTCTGATTTCATTCTTGATATTATCAAAGATAATTCCTTTCGGGTCGTTCGCATTGTATAACATAGCTATTTCGTCGCCGTACAAGTTGATGGCGCTTGTGTTATCATTTGTATTCCATATTTGAATACCGGCTGAACCGTCATCCATGCTAATTTTACCTTTAGAGTTTGACATTAAAGCAGTATATGAACCAAGCTTACCATTGATTCTTCCGGGAGCGAAAACTAGATATTGAAGAGGCCTTCCAGCAAATTGATTTCTGATACCAACACCTTCACTATTCATTTCAATCCAGCCAGTTTGTAAGTCAAAATCAGTATCACCATTCAAGGATGATAGCTTGCCACCTCGGATAATATTTGCTGTCAAACCCTCTGAGACAATGTTCTTAGCTGATACATTGATAAGTCTAGCTTGACTTGCGTCAATTTCTCCGATATGCGCCGTCCCGATTTGAGCGTTGCCAATCATAGACTTTTTAATCACGCCGTCTTTGATATAGGTTTTTTCTCCGATTGAGATTAGACCCTCGTTGATTTTAACTGAGCCGTCAGGGTTTAGGTTGATAGCACCCAACACGTCGCCGGGGCCATTCAGAGTTCTAACAGACCATGAGTTAGAAAGCAGTGTCATTTGTGTCCGTGTTGCTTCCAAGGTTCTTTTTGTTTCCTCAGCCTTTTCAGCTACTCGGATAGCCTGCGTTTGAGCGCTTTCTGCTAGTTCTTTAGCTTCTTTTGTCTGTTTGTAAGCGTCGTCAAATTGACTAGGCTTGTATGGTCCAGTCTTTGAACCACGAACTAAAATAGGCTCTTTGAACTCAATCCAGCCATTTTTAGCTAAATATATGTAAAATGGATAATTGGTATCCTCACCAAAAGCAAAATCCTCTTGAACTGTGAAAGTTTTTTGGAATTCCTGCCATTCATTCGAGGTTTGACTGCTAGATGTTCCAATATCAGCATTTAGTAAGAGTTTATTCAACTTGTGATTCTTGACGTTGAAGGCAAAAACGCTATCAAGCTTTGAACGTATTCGATATTTAAAACCAAGCGTGTAAGTTTCTCCACGATATATTTTTTTTACGTAAATTGGAAGTGTAAATCCACTGAAATTATAGCTTGTTAACCCTTGCGCTTTTACTGTAAAAACACCCTCATTTACTGATACGTTCACACCGTTTCTGTTCGCGTTGACAAGTGTATGCTTGTTCATTGTCATGGAATTGACAATCAAGTTGTTGTCATCTGTTACATATTTTCCAACCTCAGTCTGGAATATCTCGTTAGTCATAACCAAACGTGAAATCTTATCAGGTAAGCCTTGTTCTGTATTCCCTAAGATACGCTCATATAACTGACTTGTTTCCTTGACTCTTTGGAAGTCCGTTTGATTGACCTTGCCAGCCATTTGCGATGTGATACTTGCAAATTGACCGTCTACCGTCTGCTTATACTGAGCAATCTTTGTAGCAATATCATTGTTTGTCTGCGTGTTTATCTCACGGAACCGACGTTCAAGACCTCTCACATCCTCCTGATAAGTCGATTTACCCACATAGTCCCTTGTAACCAGATCACGGACTGCTGTCGCTTGTCGTGCGCTCTCTTCTCGAGTGTATCTTCTCAACGCTTCTTGTCGCTGACCATCTTGATCAACATAGCTCTCGACTGCTGACATTTTAACAGACAATCCATCAGCTGTTTTCTGAAATTCTGTTTTTGCTAAAGTAATATCGCTTTTAGCTCCAGAAATCAAATTGTTCGTATCGGTTTTTAGTTTGGCGAATGTCTCAGTCAGACCATCCACATTTTGTCTGACCTCTGATTTCGTCGCAAAGCCATTCATCTGCCCGGTCATGCGACTAAGAGCCTCAGTGGTCGTTCTGCGATGTTCTGAAGCTTGATTGACTTCATTGGTAACTGTTCGTTTCAGAGCGTCCAGGTTACCCGACAAAGCCGTTTGCGCCCGTTCTGCCGTTGACTTAAACGTGTTTAAATTCTTAACGCTCTCGTCTGCGATTTTCTTCGCTTCTTTTGCTAAATCTTCACTTGTTCCGGCTTTTTTTAGAGCTTCTTCAGTTCTGCGTTTATTTTCTTCGCTTGCTTGTTCTGTTGCTTTCTTGACTTTATCGAATTCTTTTTCAAGCTCCGCTGTATCAAGTTTTAACTTTTTAAGCTCCCACTCTGAACCATTCCAGATATACATTTCTGTATCTTCGCCAGCCGTCAAGTAAAGGATATCACCGCGACGTATTGTTCCGATTGGCTCGTCTTTTGGTTTAGTTGCGCCATAATAGACCGTATTCTTGCCATCCGCACTAACAAGCGCCTTTGTAGCGACCGCCAGAGCGCTTTCTGCGAATTCCTTACTTTGTCCCACGCTGCGAATAATTGAGCCTTCAGAGCTTATCTGTTTTTGAACGCTTCCGATATCGTTACAAGTCACTTTATGGTTAATCAAGCGCCCCGTGACGTCATAAGAACTTTCAAACGAAACAATCCGAATTTTTTCACGGAATCCTATCGTTTCGTTAATAGCCATAATATAATCGCCCGCCCGCGGTTGCGTATATTGATAGCCGGCTCGGGTTAAATCTTCCATATCAAGCTGGACAGATATCGAGTATGAGTTATCTACTTCAAATTTTAAGCGCTCTAATAACTTTCCGGTATCTTTATAACGTTCATCCGTTACCGGTTCGCCTTCGATACGTCCATAAATACTAGCTAGTGGACTTTCATATTCGGATGTATATCGTCCCTTGCTATGGTCTTCTTCATCCTTCCACGCACCGAGTCCGCGTTTATAGGTAATGAACTTGTTGATATTCTTTTCAATCACTAGTTCATTCATATTGAAATTTTTTCGGACGACCGTCGAAAGATCCGCACCGATTTTTTTAGTAATTAAGACAACTTTCCCGGAAACGGAAAACTCGAGCCCAGCAGCTTTTACAATGTCTTTAAACATTTCTAAGCGCTTGGCATTTCCGAAGTTTTCCTTACGAATAGAATTCACTCTTACGTTTGGCTCAATCTGATATCGATAACCGCTATCTTTAAAGATAGCTTCAATATACACTTCAAAACGATGTGATCCGTTGAATTCGGTATAACAGTTCGAGTGATCGAAGTCATAAAAGAATTGGTGAACAGCGTCGAAGGAAACGGAAAGGTTGCGCCCCTCATCTCGAGGCTTGGCGTAAATGATGGTAAAAAATTCGCCGTTAAGCTCAAATTTCCATCCACGGTCAATTTCAGATAAAACTCTATCATTTGAAATAATAGTCCCTGAAATGGAACGCTCGCCATTTACGGCATTTTTGACCGTGAATTCAACTTGTGCTCCAAACCCTTCACCTTTTTCATTGTAAAATGTAAGCAATGTTTCCCTCCTTCCTATTTGTATAATTCTTTAAATCCGAGTATTTTGATTGTGCCTTTAAAATTTGAAAACCACGGGATTTCTTTATTCGCTTTCGGTTTAATCACGAAATACTCAAAATTCGTCCGATTGTTGACATTAATACCGTTAGAATTAGAATCAGTAAATAATTGAGTTTCTATCCCTTTTAGCCATAATTTATTTCCCTCTTGAAGAGGCGTTTGAGCGTGATTATATGTAAACCGTCGCCCGTCAATCTCAAGATAGAAATTCGTTTGTTGAGCTCCTACTGTTAATTCAACAATAAACGGAACTTCTAACTGACTAAGTGTAGCCGTCCCCGCATAATCAAACGTATTTGCTAAAAATGTGATATTTTTCGGAGATGTTTCACCATACGGTAATTCCGAAGTCACAAAACCAAAAGAAACGTTATACTTCAAACCGGCGGAAGATTTTCCGATAAACTCATATTCAACCGAACCATTATTGACGACCTTATAACGATATTTCCATTCCCTATGAGGTATCGTTCCGAGGTCTAATTCGCCCGTTGTTTGTCCGGCTAACTCGAACTCGTATAAATCATCGCGTTCGGGGTACATTTTGGTAATGTAAAAACCATCATCACCTAAAACGTATCGGTTCAATTCGTCTTTTTTATCAAAAAAGGCTTCCATCGTTGGGACGGTAAGCCTTGCCTTTACTTCTATTGTTTTTTCGGTATAGGTCAAGCCGTCGAAAATTCGACCATTGCGACCTTTTACCGTTCGTGTCGAAATATCCACGGCCGGGGAGGAATCATCAACCACGATATTATATAAGCCCAGATCGGACAATCTCCGAACCTGACCGTTTTTTTCAATCAATAAATCCATGAGTCCCCCCTTACGTGAAATATTCAGAAAGTGCTTGTTTTCTAGCGTCTTTCTCTTTGATTGTTGTATAAATCTTGTCGCCCACAATTTCGTTATGGACTTCAAACTTACGTTCAGATAATTGTGAGTTCTTAACGTCGTCGCTCAAGTTTTCAAGCGAAGAACGAACGCCCGCACTTGTAACGCTTGCGGATGTGGTAAGTACACTATTTGTTTGATAATCTTGATCCGTGATAGCTTGCGCGTATTGTTTCGATACGTCGTAAATATCTTTCACCCAGCTAGACATACCATTATAGAGCCCTTCACCCGTGAAGCCCCCTATCTTATCCATAACCCGGGAAGGCGAATGGATAGAAAGAGCTGACCGCATGGTTGCCGCAATATTTGAAGCAATACTATTCGCTAGTGAATACAGAGCCCCAGCCATTGAAGCAAGACCATTATATAGGCCAATCCCCGCATTATAACCGACACTATTTAACAAGCCTGGAAGGCTTCTAAACGTTGCGGTAATGTTATTGTTCGCGCTAGAAGCTAACGACGTAACGCGAGAGAGTCCTGTTTGTATTGTGTTACCAAAATAGTTCATTCCGCTAGCTGCGCTTGTCGTAATATTGCTAAATGTATCATTGAACGCTTTAGCCATCTGCGAACCGCTTTGATTGCTAACTTGTGAAATTTTATCAAGTCCAGTTTGAACCGCTTGAGCCGTTGCTTGCATAGCTTTTTCAACGGTATTTTGCATTTCTTGATAATTTTTCGCAATCGATTGCGATAACTGCGAGCTTGATTGTTCCGCGCTTTGTGAAACGCGATTGAAATCAGATTCCGCGCTTGTTGCTAACGTATTTGTAGCGGCTGTTGCGCCCGCTTGCATTTGTTGGAAGTTGCTCACAACTCCAGAATTCGCAAGTTGGGCGTTCGTGTTCGCGGTAGTCGATACTCCGGCCGTACTTGCGTTGGCATTATTAAGCAACTGATCTAGTTGATAGCTTGCGTTCGCGTTTAAATCACTAACATTTGAAACAACATTTGAACTCATGGCGCTTGTTTGTGCTGTCGCGTTTGTTTGCGCTTGAGTGAACGCCAAGTCGCTATTTGTTGCGAACTGTTGAGTTTGCAAAGTCCCGTTTGCGTTCATAAGACCAAAGTTAGACGAAACATTTTGCTGCATTGTCGTAGTCTGAGTTGTAGCGCTGTCGGTAATACCCAGCATATTATTATTGACGTCCGTTAACATAGTGCCCGTGGACGCGCTAACGCTCGATTGCATTTGTTGATAATTCGTACTTACGCCCGTATTTGCAAGAGAAGCGTCTGCTGTGATTTTAGCTGTTGTCGTTCCGCTTCGAGATTCGATATGGTCCGATGTCGCGTTGATTGTCGCTTGAACCTTCGCTCCGCCTTCTTCAGTTTTTCCACTGATCCAGTCCCAGATACCGCCGAAGAAGTTCCCTACTGCTTCGCCTACGCCTTTAAGCGCGTTCGGAATGAACTCGAGAGCTGCTTTACCGAATCCCATGATAATATCCCAAGCTGCTTTGACAATTTTAGGTAATCCGGTAATGATAGCCATTGCAAGTTGGATAATCAATTGCAAACCAGCCATAACAAGTTGTGGTAAGGCTTGAGCGATTCCCATGATTAACTGACCGATAATTTGTACGCCAGATTGTGCAATCTGTGGTAAGGCATTGATAAGCCCTTGAACAAGTGTCACAATGAGCTGAATACCACCTTGTAAGATAGCCGGCAAGTTTTGGATAATTGTTCGGATAAATCCAACAATAACTTGTGTCGCAATCTGAATAATCGTCGGTAACGCTTGAACGATACCTTTTACGACGTTCATCAAGATTTGAATCCCTTGTTCTAAAATTTGAGGGAAATTCGCTTGCAAGTTACTGATAAAGTTCGTCACAATTTGTTGAGCCGTCGAAAGTAATTGCGGGATATTTTGCAAAATACCTTGTGTTACGTTTACCAATAATTGCATACCGATAGAAAGTAATTGCGGTAATGCTGATAGTAACGTATTTACAAGCGTTCCGATAATCGTTATTGCTGAAGATATTAAAGAGCCGGCGTTTTGCCCCACCCCTTGCACTAAGCTAGCGATAAGCTGAATTCCAGCATTTACAATAACCGGAAACATTGTCGCGAATGTTTGCGCCAGTTTTGCGATTAAGTCCGCACCGGAAGCGATAAGGCTTGGTAATTGACTAGTAATGCCACTTACGAGCTTCTGAATAATCTGTGGACCTTTAGTCGTTACCGTATTTAGTAACTGATCTATCTGTTTTTCGAATTGGCGATTGATTAAACCTAAACCGGCGACAACAAGCCCGAGAATAGCTGCTGGACCAATAGCAGCAAGAGCGATTCCCATAACTGAAGAAATTCCGCTTGTCATCATACTTAAAATCGAAAGGCCTTGTGAAGCAGCGCTTCCAATAGCCCCCGGAATTCCCATCATTTTGCCCGCGAAGTTAGATACTAAACCGCTAGCCGTTTTTAAACTACCCGATGCAGCACTTCCGAATTCTAGCGTTTTAGAAGCAGCAAACCCCAAACCCTTAGAGAGTGAGGTAAGATTGCGAACCGCCGGACCAAACGCGAAAGCACCTACCACCCCAGCGATAGCTGGTTTTAGTCTGACCATTACGCTTTCAAATTTGCGCGCTTGTTCCTCGGTCATTTTTGTTCCGTTCAAAAACTGATTAAGAGCTGGATTCAATGAGTTTAAAGCGTCAAGGAATGTTTGCAACCCCTTAGAGTTGGAAATTTTATCCACTAACTTATCAACGTATTTTACTAACGTTGTAAGCACCGGCAAGACTGCCGTCCCGACCTGGATTTGCAACGTTTCAAACGAACCACTCAAGGCCTCGATAGCCCCTTTTAAGTTGTTCAATTTTTCCGCTGCTACTTGTGAAGCCGTCACTTTATCGATAGCGGCTTGCATATTGTTTGCGCCATCTGCCCCCTCGTTCATCGCGATAGTTGCAGCACGCACCGCGTCCGTACCGAATAACGTCTTCAAGGCCATTTGTTTTTCTGCGTCCGTTAAATTTCCCAACTTATCTTTCAAAACTTGAGAAATTTCCGCGAACGATTTTACTTTTCCTTCTGCTGTGAAGAATTGGTTTGCCCCGTCCTCGGTAATGATTCCGAGTTCTTGCATTGCTTTATACTGCCCCTTGGTTGTCGGTTGCAAGTTCATAAGCATTGTCTTGAGCGAAGTCCCAGCGTCCGAACCTTTAAGTCCGTTTTGCGCGAATACTGCGAGGGCGTTCGTGGTATCACGGAATGATAAACCAAGCCCTGAAGCGACCGGAGCGACCATAGAAAGCCCGTACTTCAATTCGTGGACGTCTGTCGCTGAAGCGTTCGCTGCTCCCGCGAGTTGGTTCGCTGCTTGCGTTGCATTCATGCCGTCACGCTTGAACGCGTTTAAAGCTGTCGAAGTGATTTCCGCTGCTTCCTTCAAGTCGAGCTCCCCAGCGGTTGCTAGGTTTAGCGACGCGGTAAGTCCACCATTTAGGATGTCTTGCGTGGAAACCCCAGCTTTCGCTAGTTCACCCACGGCGTCCGCTGCTTCTGCTGCTGAAAAGGCTGTGTCTGCCCCGGCTTTAATAGCTGCGTCGTTGAATTTCTTCATCGTTTCTTCGCTTTCGCCAGTAACAGCCTTGATATTGCTCATTTTAGCTTCGAACTCGGCCGCTTTTGAAACAGTACTCTTGATTGCTTGCTTTCCGAGTTCAAAAGTTTTATATGCAGCAGCAACTCCGATAACTTGTTTTAATAACCCACTAGAAGCACTTGTAGCGCTGTTCGTATGGCTTACAATTCCAGTTAAAGCATTAACAGCTTTCTGTCCTGTTGTTTGAAACGCATTTCCGAGCGAGCCTCCAACGTGTGTCGCGAGCTTGTTCGTTGCTGATAACAAACGCCCACCGAATGAGTTACTAACTCGATCCGCGAAGCTGTTTACTTTGGTTGTCAAGCCTGAAAACAAGCTGGACCATGACGAATTGATAGGATTTAAAACCCTTTGACCAAGCGAGCTTGTCACTCGTTGCGCTACCGATAAAACGCGAGCCTCGAAAGCTGCTAAACTATTGGCAATATCATTAAACGCGGACTTGTAAGGTCCACTCATATTTTTTGCAGAATTCGCAAATACCGAACCGATTGAATGAGCTTTCGAGCTGATTCGTGTCGCCATCGAGTCGATACTGTTCGCCATTTCTGCAAAAGCGCTCTTTGGTGATTTTATCGCGTTTGCGATGTCAAAACTAAACGCTTTTTTAAACCCTGAATTAACTTTTGAACCGAACGACAAAATTTCGTTTTTCATCGTCCCAAAAATGCCTTTTATATCATTTGATAGACGGATAAGGCCATTTCTCAAGGGTTCGGGCAATTTTGCGCCAATATTTGAAGCGATACGCTGAAGCTCACCCATAGCGATTTTTAAGCCACCAGTCAGACCTTGACCGATTTTAGAACCTATCGATTGATTATTGCTTGCTAGCCGGTTCATTAATTCCCCAACTTCGCGAATCATCTGATTGGCGCTTTTAGAAGCAGATTGCGCCGCTGTTTCAAACGCTTTTTTAGTTGAATTCACGACCTCGTTCATCGCCTTATCGTATTCGGTTAAATCCGCACCAATAAGGGCTTCGATTGAGCCATCAAAAGCCATCACTTCACCTCCTTTTTTCTTTTTTTAATGTCTATTTCGGAAATGCTCGTTCAATCGTTCGATTTTCGCGAGTAAATCCTCGTTATTCCTCTTGTCGTTATCTTTTGGACTGAATAAGCGTCTAACTTTATCGCGGTCCTTTTTCTTGCTCAATTTACTTACTTCCGCTTTTTTCGCGTTAAGTGTGTATCGTAAATTGAAGGCAAGCTCGACAAGATTTTCTCTTTCTTCAATACTGCGATAGTATAGACCTTCACGAATCGCGTCAAGCTCCCTTTTGCTGCAAGAATAAATGATTCGTGTATCTGTTAGACCTAAACGGGCGCACTCGATTAAGAGATTGCGTTCTTCAACCTTCCAATTTGTGCTTCCGTTTGTTCGATCTGGAATTGTGCCGTCGCTTGATCTTGTGCTGTTTCTGCTTTCGCTTTCAAATACTTCAAGGCCAATTCGAGCTTCTCGATATACTTCAAAACTTTTTCGTTGAAAAAACCTGAATCCACCATTTCTTCTTCAATAGCTTTAAAGATAGGCTCGGTAGTTGTCGCGTCCAATTCTTCCAATTTAGCTGAAATAGCTGTCAATGCTTCCTCGTCTGAAATAGCTTTCGCTTTCTTGCTTGCGCATAATTTAATTAAATCAACCAAAGCCGAATCGTTACGCTCAACTACTCGAAGGAATAAAGCGCCCACGCCGTCCTCGTTAGGTTGTCCGTTTTCGTTACGACTTGATAATTCACGATTGACTTTAAACATAAGCATATAATCAAATTTAATTTCGATTGCACGGCTTCCGACTGTAAATTCCATAGTTTATACTCCTTTTAGTTAAAAAAATAAAAGCAAAAGGGCTTTTAACGGCCCTCTTGCTTGAAAAATTAGCGTGTGATGTTGTTGTAATCGCCAGTTGTTTCGCCTGGATTTTGGTAGTCATATACTTCATTAAGCATATTGATTTCTTCCGCTGAAAGCGGGAATTTCCCGTCGCGAAGACGTCCAACGATTCCGACTGTATAGTTAAGTTCAGTAAATCCATCAATTGCGTCGTCGAATTCGATATCGTCTGTGATTTTACCATAACCGAATTGTGCTGGATAAGTGTCTTTTCCAGTTGACGTATCTTTCACGCTTTCGTCAACGATAACGCGCCAGATTTTGACTGATTCGCCCGTTTTTTGAGCGTCCAAAACAACTTGAACTGACGGATCTTTTGGTGCAAAGTATTGAGTCAACTCGATAGAGTGCTCGTCGGTTGCTTTTTCAAGCAAACGCCCTTGTTGTGTTTGTTCGTCGATGTATTCACCGCCCATTGTGGTAGAACCATCTTTGCGGTAAGCTGGAAGCATTGCTCCCGTGCCTTTTTCTGCGTGAATAGATTGAATAAAGTAAAATACTTTTTTCCCTACGATTGGTTTCGCAATCGTAATTTTAATTTTTGCCTTGTCTTCTGCTTCACTCATATTTTAAAACTCCTTTTTAATAAATAATTTCTGTTAAATTTAAAACGATATGATAGACCTCGCGACCTACTGTATTATCTTTTAAAACATTTGTAGCCATTCTTGAATTTCTTCCAATACGCCTGATAGCTTCAGAACGCACTCTTTCGACCTCTCCGCGACTTTCATCGCCCGGAAGGAATATATCCACCTGAACGCCTAAATCCTCAATAATCAGCCCCGTTTGGACTGTTTTCGAGGTATCCGAGCTCGTTTGACCGATAACGATAAACGGCTCTAGCGTTTCCGGTTCTGGAAGATTAAAGTAAATCGGAAGGTTTAACGGCTTTAACTTTTCGCGAATATTCGCGAGCGCTTTTACTGAAGGTGTTTCAAAAGTCATAAATCACCTCCTAAACATTTTGTGAAGGTTCTTGAATAGAACCTCACTTTCTTCTATCATTGCCGGACCGAGGAAAGGTTGCGCCTTCATTTTACGCGTCCCAAGTTCCACATAGACGGAGTAACCAGCCGGGGACGTTACTTTGTATCGTAACATTCCTAAACGAGCAACAAAGATACCGTTCCGCATGAATCCGGTATCGACTGCTGCTTTCATTTTAGCTTTGCGCTCAACCCGTAAGGCCGAACGTTGAAGCTCCGCGCTTACTGCCCGTCTTGCCTGTTTTGGCTTACCTTGTACGCGACGAATGAACTTATCAAGCCCCTTGACTTTATAAGTAAAACTCATAAATAAATCACCGTGCTATTATGATGGTATCTTTTGCCTTTGATTTTCATCTTACGCCCTTTATAAATCACTTCGGAAAAATCCTTATGGATACCTTGCAAGTGCAACTTGAACGCGTCGAAGTCGTACTTACCAAAAAGCCCCATCATTTCATAGTTTGACATGGCATTTTTCATACAAGGTATCGGGGAACTGTTACGCTTTCCCGTTTTCTCGAATAATTCATCGCTCGGACGTGTTTCAAAAATCAAAACAACGCGATCATTATAAATCATACGCGCCCCCCTTTTTAAATAAATCTAGCGATTCCACGGGCGCGATTTTTGACTGCTAGGCTTTCCAAAATAGCCTTGTTATCATCTGTTAGATAGCTATCCTCCCAAGTAAAGCTCCGGCCTTCTTCGCTGTCAGCGGTTGCCCCTTCAGAATTTAAGCGGTTAAATCGACTAACAGCCACGTCACGAAGAATATAGCTCACGCTATCCGGCAATTCTGCCAATGGAAAGTCCGAAAAGCGGTTGACGAACGCGATAATACGCTCGAAACTATCCTTCACAATTAAGGCCAAAAGTTCGTCTTGTTCTTTGTCGCTTTCCGGAATTCCTTTCAATAAACGAATTTCTTTCGTTACTTTTTCTAGTTCAATAGCTGCCATCGTTTACCCCTTAATTATCCGCCGGGTACTGGTACTGGTGCTTCGATTGTAGCCTCAACCACGCCATCCGGGATTTCAGCGAAAAGAACGTTAGCTCCAAAGAATACAGATTCAAAAGTAAGGTTGTTCAAGTGACGGTCACGGCTTACAGCAATAACGCCCGTTTCATCCGTGAAGTCTGCAAACAATCCGCCCAAGTCACCGTTAGCAACGTTTAGGTACGCGAATACCAAGTTCTCAACGGCTGTTGTGTAAATCTTACCTTTCGGACATGATGGCATAACGATAACGTTTTGCATACCGAGGAAGTTTTGTAAAAGAGTAAATCCGAAAACATTTGAAGCGTCAGAAGCAACCGGAGTATTTCCGAGGTATTCTGCAACGTCAAGCGGGTTTACGAATGATACAAGCGGAGAGCCTTCAAACTCGTTTACAGTTGTTAGTTTGCCCCAGCTTTGCGCAAGTGCTTCTTGCAAGCCTTTACCTTTAACTTTAGTCTTAGTCTTTTTAAGGTAAGTTAGGAAGTCTTCTTTGATTCCGTTTTGAATTTCGCGAAGAAGACGTGTATCAGCTTCGGAAATAGCGCGTGACGCACCGTGACGGGCGATAGCTTCAGCAGATACCGCACGGCGTTTTTTGAACCATGTAACGGTGTATTCTTGATCTTTCGCACGACTTACTTTTGAAAGTGGAATTGTTTCACCTTCAGCCGTTACCGTATTGTCGATATCAGTCGTCCATTTGTACGTTTGAATTTTAAGGTCATTTGTCAATTCTTGACGACGTGTAACCCCCAAAAGACGAAGCAAGTCGTTAATGTTTTTAGAAAACTTGTTGACAAAATCAATTGACTTAATTTCGCCTAAGTCGTTCATAGTTGTTAATTTATTTTCAGCCATATTTTAGCCCTTTCTAATTTTTAAATAGTCCAATGTTTGCAGCAATTAAGGCTTGACGTTGGTCGTCGTCCTCAACCGCCATAATTTCAGCTTTTGTCAGCGATACTGGTCCAGTTCCCTTTCGTGGTGCTTTCTGTGCCAAGCGTTCATCGACGCGACTTTCTACCGCTTTATCAAATACCGAGCGCAATAACCCGATTTTCTCTTTGGTGACTTCCGCTGTTTCAGAAATAACAAAATCCAAGAATTCAACCGGCAATCCTTCCTCGCTCAAAAGCGTTTGAGTTGCTACTCGCATTTCTTTTTCAGCAAGTACGCGCTCACGTTCTTCGATTGCTTGAATTCGTCGCGCTTCTTCTTCTTTTGCGCGTTCGTCTTTTGTCATTTTTGCCAAGCGTTCACCTTCGCTTTTAGCTTGTTCGATAATTTCCGCTTGTTCGTCTTCCCACTTCGCACGTTCAGCCGCTAGCATTTTGCCAATTTCTGCCCGTGTAAAGGTTCGTTCCGTTTTCTCTTGCTTAGTTTCAACTTGTTCTTCTTGAGTGACGTCTTGCTCAATAGCTTCAGTTTCAACGTTTGCGTGTGTGTTTTCTGACATTTATTTCCTCCGATGGTTACGCCATCAATCGATATTCTCGTTTTACGCCCGGCGGCGAAACAATGCAGCTTTTAAAGTCTTCCGCATAGTCTGGACAACAAAAAAAGCGGTCTATTCCCGCTTGTCAAGATACCGGATCACCTCCTTATCTATTTGAACGTTCTTTATTTGCTTGTCTAATTCCGTCAATCAGTCCGGCAATGATAGCCCAACCTACCAAAACCAAAATCAAAAAACAGATTAAGCCAGCTGTAAAGAAAACAATATCCCAGATATTCATCATTCTCCTTTCTTATTTTGAGCATGAAAAAAGCACCTAGATTATTATCTAAGCACTTATTTTTATACAAAATGAACTTCTTGACCTTCCATCAATGTTTCTGCTTTTGAAATCAAGACCTCTGAAAAAATGTTTGTCGGAGTTCCCACAACTTTATAGTAATTTTCAAAGTCAACGGTTAAAAACTTGCCTACTACTCCGGATTCAGGGACATTTTTATCTAAATTGATAGACGTCCCGAATGGTAATTGTAAAATATGTTTAATCTTCATATTTTTTCAACTTCTCCTTCCAATACTTCAGATTCTTCTTTGTTTGTTCGCTTTCGTTTCTAGGTATATTATACCTCTTTTCTACCGAAAGTAAATAGTTTTGCGCGTCTATTTCAGCTTTTATTTTGCTAATATTATCGTTTGGATCGATTTTCCCGTTTCTATACTGTTCCGCATGATATAATTCTTCCAATACTTCTGAAATTGTCGGTTTGGTAGGCAATATAATAGTTTTCTCGTTGTAATTTAAAGCAGCCGCGCCAACTTTCTTCAGATATTGGTCTCCTACTGGACTTTGGAAAATTACACCTCCGTTTTGTCTAAAATCTCTAGTTAAACGATTTTGTCTTGCTTTATTTATCGGACGCCGCTTATTCGAATCTTTATTTCTAAAAAGCGCTTTTGATTTATCACTAGCGTCTTCAGATCTTTCTTCCACTCCTTCCCCGTTCAATTCGCCTTCATCCGGCATAATTGTTGACCGGCAATTATAATGGAACGGGGGCATATTAACCCCGACTTGCGCGTCTTCGAGTTTATATAATTTGTCCTCTTGTGCAATTCGCCGGCAAATTTGAGTCGTCCGATTGTCTAAAACGACCAAAATCCGATAGTATTTCAAGCCTTCACGTTTGTATCGTTTTATGGTTGCGCGGTTTATGACTGCCGTCGCGTCCGTTCGGACAAGCGTTT
This sequence comes from uncultured Carnobacterium sp., assembly GCA_937967765.1. Classification (GTDB taxonomy): domain Bacteria; phylum Bacillota; class Bacilli; order Lactobacillales; family Aerococcaceae; genus Granulicatella. The sequence goes on along the minus strand of CALCML010000016.1, from coordinate 11,511 downwards.
CAGCCCTCGAGCGTGCCACGTTGAATTCTTTTCGGATTTCTCGCGCCATTTCGTGCGGGCTATCGCCACGAATGAAGCCTTGTTTGAATACTTCTTTCAGCTTTTGCGCTAGGCTGTCGGTATTGCCCCAAAGTTGCTCGGAATAGTTCCGACCATTGAATGGCGTCTTGATAACTTCTTCAAATGCTGGACGATTGACCGCACCCGCACGCCCACCGTGAGCCTTTTTATAAGCATATTCTGCAACGTCGTATAGATACTTTTCAAAGCTCTTATGAAGCGCACCAGCAAGCACGCCAGCGCGATATACTGCTTCAGCGTGTAAGGCTTCGATCCTAATTGCTCGAGCTGCCGAATATTGTTCGTTTAAACGGTTTAACAATTCCGGATTGTTTTCAGCTTCTTCGCGATACTTCCGAGCATTTTCCACATAATCGCTTAAATCTTCACCCCTCAAGCGCTTCATAGCGTCTTGATAGGTTATTTCGTGTTCTTCAGCGTATTTTGTGTAAAAATCAAAAACCGCTCTTTGTAGCTTCACCGACTGCGCCCGGTAAGTTTTTTCTAACTCAGCGAAAAAATCAATATCTTTTCGGTCAACGTACTCGAATATTTCTCGAGCCCGTCCCGTCCAGTATTCATCATGGCTTGTTAGCTTCTTCAGTTTGTTCATCCGCTACCTCGTTTTCTTGTGTGATTCGTGGTAACATTTCAAGCGCTTTTTCCGTGTCTTCCTTCAGTCGTTTCAATTCCGTTTCAGCATTGACTCCCGTCACGCGCTCAAGAATTTCGACGATAGTTTGTTCACTTACCACGCCATACAGATTCTTAACGATTGCCACCAATTCATTATCATTTTGCGGAAGGTTCGGAGTGAATACGATATCGGTCTGATTGATAAGGTTATAATTCCCAGAATCATTCCCCTTGATTTTCCAGATATTGACCGCTAGACGTAAGCGACGCATGAGCCCCTTTTCAAACAAAAGCTCTTGTTTGCCTCGGTAATTGTCCGCTGCCATCATCTTATATTTCATCGCTTCGCCCGACTGTGTGCCGGCGAAATTGCTATCGGTTGTGTCCGGCGTGAACGTAAAGCGTAAAATATCATTTACTAAGCGCTCTTTATAGGCTTCCGCTCCGGCTGTGTCGTATGTTTTCACTAGATAGTGAGCCGATGGCGAAGAACCTCCTGGAATCGGGTTATCGTCAAGAATCAAGATTTTTGCTTTCTTGAACGATTGCGAAACAGCCAGACGACCGTTCGGATTGATTCGACCGTCTTCTAAAAAGTCTTTGTCGTCAACCCCGGTAAACGGATTGCCCGAAATAACCAGTAAAGCCTCGTTACTATCTTGCTGGAAGTTTGCTAATTCCGATTGTGACAAGTCGTAAGCGTCAATAGAGTCGAGCACGGCTTCGAACGCTCCGGTTCGGTCTGTGTTGTTGCTAAACTCGTTCACCGGTACGCCATTAAAGAAATGCTCGCTTTTTTCTTTCAGTCTTAGCGTGTCCGCTTCCTGATTGTCATCCACATACTCGTATATAGCGTCATCGGTATATACTTTCACAAAATCGCGTTTGTGTCCGTTTCCGTAACTGATAGAGTAATAGTTGACTGCCATCAAAGAGCGCTGCTCGTAACTATCATCATAAATGACAAAAGTCTGTTCCGGGTTCATTCGGTACAACTTCACCCAAACCGCTTCGTCCTCGTTTTTAAACGTATTTAGCAATTCATAAGCTCGACCATAAATAGCTAAGTCTGTTTTGATAGCCACGTTATGATCTTGCTCGTTGTTTTGTTTGCTAAAATTATCGATTAAGGCTTGAATTTCTGCGTTTTCGTTCTTGTATTCGACCGGATTCCCCAGCATATACCCTTGTTCAAAAACAGTAATATATTTCGCCCAATCGCTCGCGATTCGATTATCTGCACTGTATGGATCGCTTTTCTCGTCGCGATACTTGATATTATTGTCAGCTAGATAATACCGTTTTAGTTCTTTCAAGCGGTCCAGCTGTTCTGCTCGATGAGTTCCGACGAAATTTTTCAGCCGTGCAATCCATTTCTGACTTTCAAATTCGATTGTTTCAAAATCTTCGATTGTCATCACGAATTGACGATTCGCGTTTTCATCAAAACGTCGTCCTTTTAAGAATTCCAATTTCTTTTTATTCCTCCTTTTAGAAATAATACTGCGCGCTTGCCATACGTTCTTTTACTGTGCTGCTTGTGTCGTAAACGTGTTGTGAATAAATCGCATACCTCACCGCGTCCAGAACATCGTCATGCTCTTTTACCGGTTCGCCCGTTCGCTCATTCCAAACGTACTGATATATTTCATCTTTGAACTTGCGTACCTTATTTGAAACAACAAAAAAGCGACCGCCCTTCATGAGCTTAGCCACTTCCTCAATTCCGGATAATACCGACTTGTAAGCATTAAAGCATTTGAGTCTTTCACGGTTAAACCGTCCGACGTGTTCGGGGCGCGCACTATCAGCCCAGAAGAATATATCGCCATATCGGGCTTTTATATCTTTTGCAAGATCCACCCAAAAATCAATCTCTTTGTATTGGTAAGCGTGTTCCTCTAAGATATACACATCGCCCGCCTCGGTTTGCCCCACGACCACGATAGAGCCCCAGTGTTCATATCCCCAGTCAACACCCGCGTAAATCTTCGCGAAATGCTCGGGCAATTTGTTTACGTACATATCCTCTTTAAAGTCACGATATACCGCACCTTCACCAATCACCCACCGGCCATAGATACCGCGCTCGGTAAACATGCCAGAAGGCGTTGTTGCGATTAAGTTATCGACATATCGTTGATTTAAGAAGGTATTATCAAAAATTGTAAAATGATTGGCAAGTATTTTCTCTCCGTCTGCTTTATCGATATAGTCAACTTTCAGCCAATGCTTCGGATGGTCCGGGTTAGTATCGCATATAATACGCGCACCGTAACCCGAGCAACGTTTTAGAATTTCGTCAAATACCTCTTTATTCGCCAGCGTCGCCTCGTTGACATAAGCCCCGAAGGCTGTCATACCACGAATAGCTTTCAACCCCGCTATCGAGCCCGTAAACGTCGTCACGACATACACCCCGAAAAGCGTAAAATTGCCGTGCCTATCAAAACGGAATTCGTGTCCGTAAGCGTCTGTTATCTCGCGTAAGATATTCGTTTGCAACGTCCCGGACGATACAGCTCCCAAAATATACATCGGCGTTTGAACTCCGACTTTTGCAGCGTTCTTTTTAACGCGCTTCAATTCCATTAAAAATAGATCATTGTCTAGTTTAGTCTTTCCGGCCCGTACTGCGCCGTGGTTTATCATCATATACCAATCACGGACAAGGGAACGCCTCAAGATTTTAATTTGTTTGTCCGTGTAAAGCCGGTCAAGTGCCATCTTGAATCACCCCTTCCAACTTATCGAAATAATCGGCCATGATATCCTCGGAAGCAACCCCGCCTTCAAGCTGCTGCTCGCGTTTATTATTTTCAAGTTGCATTGCCTTGACGCGTTCCTTTTGCTCTTTCTTATCGAGGTTGTCTTTCGTGCCTTCGTTGCCGTTCATCTTCGCCAATAGCTCAATCGCTCGCATATCACCTTTTAAGGCTTTTTGCAAAAGAACCGTCACGACCGCCGTCTGGTTTGTAGCGCTCAAGCCCTTTTCTTCGAGTGTTTCTTTAAGTTGCGGACTGAAGACGTCCATTGCTAAAATCTCATTGACTTTCTTTTTTAAGTCTGCTTTTTCCCTTCGAGCCTTTCCGGAGGCGATACCGCCTTTTTTCTGAATTTCCCTTTGCTCGTCCTTTGTTCGCTCGTTAAGTGGAATTAAGTTTTCGTTCGACATCGCCTCCCCTCCTTACTGTTTAATTTGTTTTAGAATGGTAAGTTTGACGGCGAAATATAACCGCCTCCACTTAATTTCGTATAATCGTGAGTCCCCGCAATTCCCGGTTTTTTCTTGTCGTATTTATAACCAAACTTGCCAGCGTTTTTGCGAAGCCACCAATCCGCGCCCTCGTCGTATGATAATTCTTTCGGCCATTTCGCATTATTTACCGCTTTAGTGAATCCTTTAGCGTTGAATTTTTGAGTTTTCTCAAAATGATAATAACTGTCTTTATTCGTTGCGATGATTCCTTTTCCGTTTGAACCAGCGGTATTTAAAAGATCAGCTTTGGAAAAATTCCCCCCGCCCGGGTGATTGTGTACAATTGTATGCCCGGGCCCAGCTATTATACTAACGCTGTGAGCGTTTCCGATACGGTATGAATGAGCAAAACCCTGATCGTCAACTGATACAGCATATTCACGTTTCGCGCTCCCGTAATCGTTTATAAATTTACTGACGACTGAATCTAAGTTTTGACTTCTCCCACCATAATTAAATGGCGCTGGATTCGCGGAATATGATTTATCCGGTCCATCTTTTGCACTCGTAAAACCTCCGCCTAATTCGCTCTTGCCACCTTTTCCACTTTTACCAGAACTCGCACCACGGCTCCCAGAAAAGATATTAAACTGAATCCCATCAAGCAAGGCATTTACTTCTTTATCTGCGACCACTTCTTCGACGTTTTCAAAAAAACGCGATTCACCAGTCGTTACATGATACAATTCCAGATCACTATATAGATAATAGTCCCCTAAATTTATCATGTTTAGATACTTTTCAAATAGTTCTTTTAATCTTTTAGCTTCCATATCTTTTCATCCTTTCTGTCGTTTCATTTTCGAAATAATGTACTTCAATATCTCCATAGTCATATTCGACCGCGCCACCATAGACCAATAATCTTTTAGGCTTCAATAGCTCGATCATAGCGTTCATACCATCGCGCCATATTTCCAATTGTTCTTCATTTTGTTTAACTCCAATTGTACTAATCGCAAGTGTAGCGCCTACCGGCAACCCGTCAAAACAAAATGAAAAGCTATCCGAATACGCCCAAGATACAGTAGGAATCACGGTATAGCCGTAACGTTGCATAACTTGACCGATTAACCTCGAGCGGTAAACGTTCCATACTTGCATAGCAACCGGCATATCGATATACAAGCTAAAATCCGGCGTAAGTACGCAATCAAATTGACTTAATTTTTCAATATAAAACTCCGGGCGTTGCCAGATTCTCTCGAATTGATAATCGTCCAAGAAGAAATGAACTCCAGCTTCATAATCGGGCTTGTTTAAAACGTAATTAAACCCTTGTAACTTTTTAGGGATATGATCCACCGGCTCAAGGATAGGCATTTCAAAATGCCCTTCAGTTTTTCCAGGCTCGAATAAATCGAGATTGTACTGATTAATTGTTGTTTCTCGATGAAATTCCCCTTCATCTTCTTTTTGCGTATCATCCGAAAAACTAAGGTCCACTTCCGAAAACTCGAACCCGTATTCGCTCATGTCAACCGTGAAGATATCTTCCAATTCCGAGTTTAACAAATCAACGTCGAAGCCCGTGTCGATATTCAGCTTATTATGCACTAAGATATAAGCCTTCTTTTGTTCTTCAGACAAATGAGATAATCGAATAGCTTCCACTTCATCAAATCCGAGCTGCTTTAAGGCTTTCAATCTTCCGTGTCCTTCAATTAAGACGTTATTTTCATCTATTGCGATAGGATCGTTATTCCCGAATTCGAGTATTGATTTTTTTATTTTTTCAATTTGTTCTTGCGGGTGTAATTTCGCGTTATTTTCGTATTCCACCACGTCAGCAATATTTATTGTTTCAATTTTCATATAAGCACCAAAAAACAGCCCCGGAAGGGCTGTCGAGTAGGTAAGAAGCGCTTTATTGCACCTCAAAAAGTTCTTTTCGTTTTACTCCTGATAATACAATTTTATCACCTTTTTTCGTGCACTTTTCCCAACTTTTAGCGACTTTTTAAAAAAATACTTGTATATTTCTTTTCTAGTCCTTCAAAGAACGGCTTGATAACGTGCCTATATACCGAATTTTTCGACATAAAGAGTTCGAGTGCCACTCCTTCAACGTTCTTTGTTCGCGTCACATAAAGAGCCTTGATTGCTTCCCAATTTGTAGCCCCGCACTCCGCCTTGTATTCTTCAATCGCTTGTGCTAGCGTATAGAGTCGAATCAATTCTGGATCATTTTCTTTCATAATGACATTTTTCAAGGCTTCGGGAGTATTCTTTGCGGTCTTACTTTTGATATACCAGTTTTCGTCAAAATTTTGATACGGGAAAGTAATTTCTTCGATACGTTCTTTTATTTCTTTATCGAAGGGATAGCGTCTAAGCGCGTCTATTAAATATCCGTATCGTGTTTCAATTCTCAAACTTCCCACCTTTCTAGCCTGATAGCTTTTTAAAATTCTTTTTGATAGATATCGAAGACGCCTTTCTTTTGTTCTTCTCTATAAGCAATCGCTTCTTTTTTCGTTTGAAATTCAACTTCTTCAAATGGCGACGTTCGATTATATTCCATTCTTGTAGTCTTCAAATATTTTCTCACAATCCAAACTTTCAAAATTTCACCTCATCCCCGATTTTTATTTCTTCAAATTTATCTTCACTCACCACAAACACGTTACCGTCAACCGTAATAGTAAATAGATTTCCGATTTTTCGTTTTTCTGTAACCTTACCAGTGATCTGATATTTACTATCAGCATGATAGACTAGCAAGGGTTTATCTAGCTGACTGCGTTGCATGAATAACAAGCAAGTAGTAAGTAAGGCATAGCCGATTAAAAAGCGTTTCATTCAGTAACCTCCTTTTTCAAGTGCATAATTCTAAGGTTTACATAAGCCATTGCATGACTTAACAAAGGTGTCGGGTGTTTCGGTAACTCATCACGCATACGCTCGTAGTATTCTAGTTCCGTTTCTTCTTTCATTCTGTGACCTCATTTCTCAATTCAAAATGAATTCCATACAAGAGCAAATCATTTTGAAAGTCAACGAATGCTTCAATCATCTCAGCTTCTTGAAAATCGTATTCCTCGACTGTACCCAAGAAATCATCAATATCATCTCTTTGGACACTTCCATATTCTGTCTTAGTATGTTCCACGGCTAATTCATAGCCATCAACACCAATTGTGTAGTAGATTCTGCCAGCTGAATAATCATATTTGTAATTCTTGATAATCATCACTCAACCTCCTCAAAATAACTATGAAATTTACTTAAATTGATAATAGCAACCTCTTCAACAGAATGCTTCTTAATGTCAAAGTCTGGATCATTTTTCCCAAACTCTTTCTTTATCGCTTTTTCAGCAAGCGATGGTAAAGCGAATATACTTGCTCCATTTTTTAAGGCAAGCGCTTGACCGTGTTTATTTACTATTCTATAACCCACATCAAACGGTCTGATTTTCGCAGGGATTTTTATGCGTTTGTTTTCAGTTTTTATTGCTTGTTCAATGGTTTGTACCATCACTCCACCTCCTCGATTTCAAACAATGGACTATTAAACACTTCACTAAAACCAGCATCTTCTAATTCTTTTCGGGTGTGGTGTGTGCCATAAAGTGAGTTTTCTTCCCGGTCTGAGAAAAGCCATTTGTTTGAATGTTTTTCACGATTCAAAGTTTCGTGATTTCCACAAATGCCTTTCACCTTTACCCGATATCTCTTCTCTTTCTCGACCTCGTAGCCATCCAGCCATGCACGAGCGGCTAAATCAAACGGTCGTTCTTGGATAAACCATTTACCAACTTCTTCATTTGTGAAATCAAAATTGAAGAAGTCTGCTACGTCTTTGCAAGATTTTCTAGCTTCCTCAATCCAATCCGCCACTAACTGCGGGATTGTGACTTTTTCTGGTTCGTCTAGTTGTTCTATCATATCGATAAAACTTTTCTTTCCCATTTGACTGATAGATACATATTCCATTTCCTCAAAATGTTTTATTAATTCTTGTTTATTCATTCCGTCACTTCCTTTAATTCAACTATCGGGTTATCCAGTAACCATTCGAGATTTTTTGCTTTTATTTCATCGATTGTAAACGTCTGTTTAAACTCGACTATATACCGCGTTTCATCTTCAATCTCTATGATATAGGTCCCCCATGTCTTCTTTTTATTTTTCGTTGTAGCAATCAAGCTTCTCAACGTCCGAATATTCGCTCCCGTTTCATCTGCAATTTCTTGCAAAGTCCCGACTGAAGTCAGTACGTCTTTTCGGTAATATGCAAAAGTACGGACTTTCATCGGTGAGCCCAACAATTCGACGTCAGTCACCTTAAAAAAATCACAAAGAGTTTCGATTCCGAATTGGCTCGGTAAGCGTGAGCCTCTAAACCATGAAAGAATTGTATTGTACGCCCACCCGAGCTGGTCTGCCAATTCTTTTTTCTCGAGCCCTCGTTCCTCTGTGAATTTTTTCAGATTTTCCCGCAAGCGTTTTTTCTGCTCGTTGTCATATTTCACGTATTCCATCTTTTTTTCCTTTCCATTCGGAAATGCAGATATCATATTCTTTACCGTTGAATCTGACTAAATGATTAACAGATATTATTTCGTTTCTGTTTTCCAATGATTTTATGGCGTCCAAACATTTTTCGCCGATTTCAATCCGCTTTTCATGTTCGCTATCTTTTTGCCCTTCCATTTCTTCCAAAATTTCAAAATAAGTTTTTTCTTTCATGCTTTCGCTCCTTCCGCTTGAGCTTCTAACCATTCAAACAAGAGCCCGAATTGCTGCACGACTAAATCGTTATCATTGTACTTTTTACAAATTTCAGCAATCGAGGACGCCACCCAATGCCAATATCGATCCGAACCGAATCCGACTAGTTGTGCCATCTGGTTACTTCTAGCCATCCACTCCGGGACTTCCACGCTAAAGAAATGTATATAATTCATCGTTCCATTCCTCCACTTTTACATAGATCCCGACAATCTTCGCCCAGAACTTTTCAGAAATTTCACTAGCCACTTGAGCGTCGTCGTTCCAATACCCGACTTTCGTCATGCAATCTTTAAATAGCTTTTGAAGGTTGTCCGTGTCCGGTTTCGTCGTTTTATATTGCCCGTCGTATGTTCCTTTTATCATCGGGAAGCACCACTTGACGGTTAGACGAACCGCGCCTTGTATTTTATCCGGGGGGACGTGTCGCGATAGAAGACTTTCAAATTTTGCTCTTGCATTTTGCAGTTCCACCGGTTCATAAAATACCGGCTTACCATTTCGGACGTTTACCTTTTTCTGCTGGTGAGTTGTCGTCGGAATTTTTTCCATCGGTAAAAAGAATTCAATCATATTATTCGTCCTCGTAAAATACAAATATCATGACATCTTCACCTAAAGTTTTGATCTCGGTATTAACCCAAACTTTTTTCTCTTTTTCTAGCCATTCCAAAAAAAGATTGACTTCCGTTTCAAATTGTGAAAAGAATCTCACGTTCGACTTAAAAAATTTTACTTTCATCTTCCATCCTCATTTCTATAATCGATTCCGGTCCATTTTCCGGTCGTTGCGTCATAAGTAATATATCCCGCTGTTTTAAGTTGGTCTTTTACCCAATTTAAGAGAATTGGCTGATTCGCGATCCATTTCAAAACCTCTGAATCTGAATACCAAAAATCTTGACCGGGTAACGTGTGATAAAGTGGAGGCATTTGTTTACCAATATCCAAATTTACCGAATATCTTTTTTTCTTTCGTGCCATAACTTTTTACCTTTTTACTTTTGCACTTTCTTTTTACTTTTTCTTTTTACTTACCACGCTCTCGCGCTAAGTCCAAGTTAGGGGACATGGTTACAGGGTTACAAGGGGCGGATACATAGCCCCCTTGTTCCTGTTCATGTTCCCCTTGGACCTCAGGGACATTTTCCTAAATATCTCTCCTCACAGAGGGAGATATTCTGTCCCTGGTTTTGTCCCTGAGTTTCTCGGGTTTGTCCCTAGAGCCTCAATCCCGCATGGTTGCGCGATTTCTTAGGGACATTTTCGGGTTTGTCCTTGTCCTTATTGACACTCTAGGGACATAGGGACATTCTCGGGTTTGTCCTTGAGAGCCAGGGACATTCCCGAAGGACATTTTCGGGTTTGTCCCTCGGGTTTGTCCTTGTCCCTAATTTGTCCCTGACTCATTTTTAGGTAAAATTTGATTATTTTTGACTTCAAAATCACCATTATTTTTTACCCATCTTCGGATTGTTTTTTCGCTAACTGGTCTATCTTCAGTTGAAAAATATTCCACAATTTCACTCAATTCAACGGGGTTGATTCCGTCAAATAATACATCCATAGCCGTCGTAAATTTTTCATCAGCGGACTTCTTTTTCTTCTCGTTAGCTTTTTGACTATCTAAATTCTTTTTCCAATTAGGAGTCGTTTCCTCAAGCTGGATATCTGCAAGAATTCCGGAATCGTCTAAGAAATGCACTGGATAAGAGAACCACATATTCACTGGTTTAAACTTCGCGAACTCTCGAAGCGTACCTTCAACGCGCCACGCTGTCGATATTTCAATCGCTCGACGCGTGTCGTTGATTTTATCAACGTATGGAGCACGTTCTAGCACGTCTTGAATTCCCTTTTCAAAGTGTGCTCTCATGCTGCTAGCGTTATATAAATCGTCAAGACTGACGTATTGTTGATAATATGTATTATTCTTTTCTTGTAAGGCTTCTTTGTAAATTCTGCAAGCCGTATGATTGATCCGTTGCGTGTATAATTCTTCCGTGACTTCTAATTCCACTAAGTCAATCAACGCGTCCGGATCTCGAGCAAACACTCCCGAACCACTAGCACGGTCCATGGACTTCTTGCCACCTTGAGAACCTTTAGAGTGGTGATGGCAATAAATCACCGAGCACCCGAGCTCTGTCGCTACTTTGTCGAATTGATTGGTAAAGTGTGCCATCTGGTCCGCGCTGTTTTCGTCACCAGTTAAGACTTTATAAATTGGATCGATGATAACCGCGATATAATTCTTTTTAAGCGATCGGCGAATTAATTTCGGAGCTAGCTTATCCATCGGTACTGTCTTACCGCGGAGATTCCAGATATCAATATTTTGTAGGTTGTTCGCTTGCAATCCCATAGCCTCGTAAACGTCGCGGAAGCGGTGCAAACATGAAGCACGATCTAGCTCAAGATTGACGTATAAAACTTTTCCTTGCGTACAGTTCCATTCAAGCCATTTCTTGCCTTCTGCGATTGCGATAGACATTTCAATTAAGCTAAACGACTTCCCGGCCTTCGATGGCCCAGCTATAAGCATTTTATGGCCTTGTCTTAGGACGCCTTCAATCAATTCAGGGGCTAGCTCTGGAAGATTGTCCCAACTATCGACCAGCCCTTCCGGATCAGGTAAGTCATCGTTCAAGTCCTCGATGTACTGATACCATTCCTCCCAATTCCTTTTTCCGATATTGGTATCGACAAGAAATTGCTTTTGTCCGTTTCGCTCGAAGCCCGGCATACGGGACAAGCGCGACGGGTTGCGGTTTTGTGTATCGACTGATATTCCGTTCTTTTGGCATATCTTATATAAGT
>CALCML010000015.1 GCA_937967765.1 uncultured Carnobacterium sp. | reverse complement strand
CTGAGCCAGTGAAACCTTTAGATATGATTCGTAAACGTCGTTAAGACGAATTTTTAAAAGAAAGAAGGAAAGCAAATGTCATTACCAAATTGCCCTAAATGTGGTTCAGAATACACATATGAAGATGGCGTATTACTAGTATGTCCAGAATGTGCGTATGAATGGGAACCAGGTTCAGAAGTTGAAGAAGGTCCAGTAGCCATCGATGCTAACGGAAATAAATTACAAGATGGCGATACTGTAACAGTTATCAAAGACTTGAAAGTAAAAGGCGCTCCGAAAGATATTAAGCAAGGTACACGCGTGAAGAATATTCGTATCGTGGAAGGTGATCATAATATCGATTGTAAGATAGATGGATTCGGCGCAATGAAACTTAAATCTGAATTTGTTAAAAAAATTTAATGGGAGTCCCGTAGGGACTACATTTAAGCCCTTTGGATATCTTCATAATAACGACAACAGCTATACCGGCGTAAGCCTAAGTCATACGCCTACCGAGCCTCAAAGATTCTCTAGAAAATAAATTTTCAAGAGAATCTAATTCGCATCGGTTACTAGTCGCTATTGTTGTTATTATAGAATCCAAAGGGCTTTTTCTGTAGTCCCTCGAGGGAACCTGAACTTTATAACAGCTCAAAATAAGTTTCATTGTTTCTCATAAAGGGCCGGATTCGGCTTGGCCGTGCTTTAGAAGAGAAGAGTGCAACTGTAGAAAATTTCCAAATGGAAGGCTGTAAATAAAATTTAATAAATAAGGATTATATGCATAAGAATAGTTTTCTTATGCATATTTTATTAGGGAAATAGACCTGAGTTCTTGAAATTTAATTTCCATTGTGTTACATTCAAAACAAGGAGTAGAAAACGCTTTTGTATAGGCGTTTCTGTGCTTTTTTTCACATATTTCAACTAGGAGAAGTGGCAGTTTTGGAACAGTATCATACAGGTACCATTCGATTGATGGGAACCGTCATCGAATTGAAAATTGCGCATCCAGAAGGCGAGCGGTTAGTGGCTGAAGTTTTCGAGCAATTGAAGCGATATGAGCATCGTTTTAGCGCGAATGACCCAACTTCAGAGCTGATGGCCGTGAACTTGGCAGCAGGGAAGCATGCGGTCGCTGTTCATCCAGAGATTTTTCATTTGGTGAAATTGGGGCTGGAGAATAGTTTGGCTGCGGGAAGTCGGATGAATATCTTGATTGGCCCGGTTGTTCAAACATGGCGCGTGGGCTTTAGCGATGCACGAGTACCAACGGATGAAGAAATTAAAGCCAAATTGCAACTGACCGATGCAACGAAAGTCGAACTGGATGAAGATAGTCAGACGATTTTTCTGTTGGAAGAAGGAATGCGAATCGACCTTGGTTGTATTGCCAAAGGGTATATTGCCGACTTGGTGATAGAGCAGCTAAAAGAGCAAGGAGTCACTTCTGCGCTCATTAACCTTGGTGGGAATGTTCTCACACTTGGACCCGCTGCTCATCATGAAGATGGGAATTGGTGGATTGGTATTCAAAACCCGAAACTCCTACGCGGAGAAAATGTGGCGCTTCTTCCGATTCAAGATGAGTCGATTGTCACATCAGGTGTCTACGAGAGGGTGCTAGAAGTGGATGGTAAGAAATACCATCATATTTTGGACCCAAATACTGGATACCCAGCCGAAACAGACGTTGCCAGTCTAACGATTGTTTCAAAACAGTCGGTCGATTGTGAGATATGGACGACCAGACTCTTTGGAAAGAAAGCACATGAAATCTTATTCGAAGTGGAACAACACCCTAACATCGAAGCCGTTATGATTTTAGATGATGATCGTATTTTCTACACTTCAGGACTCGCTTCAAAGATTCAATTACTCGAAAGGAAGTACTCAAATGGTTAAATTAATCGGTTTAGTCGGAACAAACTCTAAAAAATCAACAAACCGTCAACTATTACAATACATTCAAAAACATTTTTCAGAACAGGCGGAAATTGAACTTGTCGAAATTAAAGACATTCCAATGTTCAACAAACCAACTCCAAAAGTTGTGCCGCAAGAAGCACAAGCAATTGCAGAGAAAATCGCTGCAGCAGATGGAGTCATCATTAGTACACCAGAATATGACCACTCATGCCCAGCTGTATTAATGAACGCTTTAGCATGGTTATCTTATGGTATCTATCCATTATTAAACAAACCTGTCATGATTACAGGAGCATCTTACGGAACATTAGGTTCTTCACGTGCACAAAGTCAATTACGTCAAATCTTAGACGCACCAGAAATTAAAGCACGCGTTTTACCAAGTGATGAATTCTTATTAGGTCACGCCTTACAAGCATTCGACGAAGAAGGCAACTTAAAAGATGCAGCAACTGTTGAAAAATTAGAAAAGATTTTCGCAGATTACTTATTATTCATTGAAATTACAGGACAATTAGTTCGTGCAAACGAAGCTCGTGAAAAAGAAGCGAAAAACTTCTCATGGGACAGTTCTAAAAAATAAGGAGTGACAGTAGAAAATGAAAATTATTGGTATCGTAGGATCAAATGCGGAATTTTCGCATAACCGTTTATTATTACAATTTATCGAAAAGAAATTCAGTGACTTATTCGAGTTTGAAATCTTAGAAATTAAAGATATTCCAATGTTCAACCAAGACGAAGATCAATCTAAGAGTTTCCCAGTACAATACATGTACAACAAATTAATCCGTGCAGATGGTGTGATTATCGCTACACCTGAACACAACCATACAATTACTGCTGCTTTGAAGAGCACATTAGAATGGATGTCATTCAACTTACACCCATTTGAAAACAAACCTGTTATGATCATGGGAGCTTCTCACTATGACCAAGGTACTTCACGTGCGCAAGTGCATTTACGTAAAATCTTGGATGCTCCAGGGGTAAACGCATATGTATTACCAGGGAACGAATTCTTATTAGGAAAAGCAAAAGAAGCATTTGACGAAGAAGGAAACATTAAGAGCGAAGGAACTGTGGCGTTCTTACGTTCATGCTTAGAAAACTTTGTGAAATACGTGGAGGTTGTAAAAGTGTTACGCAAACCATTACCAACACCGCCAGAAGATCTAGACTGTACAAACCCAATTGCTACAACAGTTCAAGGTGTAGATCCAGATGATCCAGAATGGGTTGAAAAAGCAAGTGAAATCGTTGGTGCTGCTCAAGGAAACGACTATGTTCGCCTAGACCACGGTTTATTAACGGTTGACCAAATCGATATGTTCTTAAAAGCTTTACCATTTGAAGTAACATATGCCGATGACAACAACCAATTCTTGTACTATAACTTCAACAAACCAGCAAACAAAATGTTGGCTCCACGTGTGCCAGCTCAATCTGGTAACCGTTTAGGAACAGTTCACCCACCACGTACATTCAAAAATGTGGAATACCTCATTGCGAACTTACGTGCAGGTAACGTGGATTACTTCCGTACAATCGTTCCAAACACTCCACCAGAAATCATCAACGTACACAACTACCAAGCAATGTACTATCCTGATGGTTCTTACGCTGGAATCAACGAAATCGTATTTGACTTCAAACCATGGTTAGATTGGTACTTACAAACTACTGGTCAACGTTTAGTAAGCGCAAATGGTGCTGCTCCAGCAGCTGACGCAACAAGTGGCGCTTCAAACAGCGGACACTCAGCTCCAGCTCCAGCAGCAGATGCTACAAGTGGTGCTTCAGATAGCGGACATTCAGCTCCAGCGCAAGCACAAGCAGTAGATGCTACAAGTGGTGCTTCAGAACACTAAAATTAAAAGCGAGAAAGCTAGGCGAATTTTTGCCTAGCTTTTTTGTGTTTTTTATAGACAAAATGGACCTTTGTTCAAGTTTTAGAAACAACTGGAAACTGTTTTCTTAAAATTAACAAAAATGTAATGTTCCTAGTATCCAAGTGTAGTGGTTTTGAGCTATAATAAATAGGAGTTTAAGGAATGGAGAAAACAGTGGGGACTATGAATTATCAAACAACACCTTCTCAAGCACCGACGCACCCACATCCTCCCAAGCAAAAAGAGAAAAAACGGAGTGCGGCATTCGATGGCTTGAAAGGTTTTTTTATACTAGCAATTATTACGTATTATTATTTCCAACATTTATTACCGGGCGGATTTTTAGCCGTTAACGGATTTTTAGTGGTCGGAGGCTACTTGACGTTCCGGAATAATATCAAAACATTCGCGGAAGATTATAAAGAGCGTTTCCCAGTGA
>CALCML010000014.1 GCA_937967765.1 uncultured Carnobacterium sp. | reverse complement strand
TTCTATTAAAATACGAAGGAGCTTCGGGGTATAGTCATGATAACCGCGACAAACAAGTAAGATGAATTAGAGCGGGTTAAAGTTTCCAACTTTTACCCGCTCTTTGAAGCTTGCTAGGGGTGAGACCTAAGGCTCAACCCGGTGTAGCAGTTATCATGACTATACCGAACCGAAGGTACCGAAGTATTTTAATAGAGCATAAACTCTATATTTTTTGCACACAAAAACCCCTTGAGAAAATCTCAAAGGGGTAGTGAATCAGTTTTGAACTTTCTTAAACTTCAATTCATAGTAAATATTAAATCTTTGGCCAGTGTCATGTCTTTCATAGGTAAGGGTTAAAATATCGCCGTCTATTGTGTAGTTATAAGTTGTATCCAAAATTGCTATAGAAAAGTTTGAAAAAATGACAAGATCCGAAATAGCCATTGGATTATCGAAAGTAATTGTATTTCTGTCTGTATTAACTATTCCATCTGGGATTACAGTATGGACAGTGTAGTTTGCCTCATCAATATCAATTTTAGAATATTTACTCGCACTTAAATTTGTTTTAATCATACTATTAAAATAGTACGTACGTATGTACTCTTCTTTTGGCTCTAGTTTTATTTTAGCATTTTTTTTATGATATTCGTAGATGCTATTATAGGCGTCTGTTAGATTAACCGAGCCCTCATAAGTAGCTTTATTTCCAGAAATTGTTATCGTTGGTTTTAAATTTTTTAACGTATTCCAGTAAACTTGTAGAAGCAGTTTTCTTTCATATTGAGAATGAAGACGATAGGAAAGCCCACGTAAAAAGGCGTCACTAGAATTTATAAGTTCCCATTTTCCGTCTAAAGAAGCTGTCTGTTTTGTAGTTGTTGCTGCCGTATTATTTTCTGAACCAGTGACACGTTCGAATCTTAATTCGGCATGAACGGGTTGCTGAGTTTCAGAATCAGTACCATCCAAGGAAACGAGAAGAAGATTATCTTTCAATTCATATTTATATGTAATTGGGTCATATGTCTCCGTCAATGTCATAGGAAAGCTCATGTTAAAGTTTAACGGCTCTTGGAAGGACATCGTTTTATCTGTATCATTTACGGTTCCAGGAGCATAGAAACTAAAGGCGCCCGTTGTCATATCCAATGTGGCTTTATTTGTCTTGTATTTATCTGCCAATTCTTTCGTACGTTTAAATAGGTTTGTTTTGAAAACTTCAGCAGATTCTTTTTTATTAGTTCCTTTATAAAGATTGTTTGAGAAATTATTTAAGTCAGTAGAGTAGCTGACCTCAACCTTGTCACCGTTTACCTTCAAACGCATGTCTAAGTCGTCAAAAATTGTTAAATAGTATCCGAATTGTACTTCATCCATTTCGAATAAAGAGTAAATAGATTGGATTGAATTACGAATGTCCGTTAGTTTCCATTCACCCTCAATATCGTTTACTTTCTTCGGTACTTCTGTTGTAGCAGCTGGTGAACTTTCAGAGTTGTTTGAGCCCTGAGAGCATCCAGCAATGACCAAAACTGAGAAGAGAGTCAGTAGAGCAAGGATGATTTTTTTACTATGTCTAATCATTGTTAGACCTCCTTAATAGAGTGATTCTAATATGATTAAATTATAGCGTTTACATTTTTTGTTTGCAACAGTTTTCACGAAAATTACAACCTGACTTGTAAGTACACTGATTATTCAAAGTAGAGCAGGAAAGATTTTCAGCAACACGTGGAGCAGTATTTGAGATTGTTAAAAAGGATTGTGTGAGAAAGAGTTTCTTAAGTCTATTAAAATACGAAGAACCTTTGGGTAATAGAAATGTGAGTAAGACAGAAGAAACAGTGTTTTTCTGTTTCTTCGTAGTCTTACCCCCGCAAGGACAAATAGGATTGACCAAACTACTTGATAGTGAAGGTCAATCCATTTGTCTACTGCGTCTATATTGTTTAAGTTCATAATATCAGAATTACAAGCCAAAGGTTCTAAAGTATTTTAATAGTGCACTTAATAAATTATTTTTGCACTTTCTTAAATGTCATTGGATAAACCAAGTGAAGTCCATTTTCGTTATAGACCTTCTCCGCGTACATCGTAAGAATATCCCCATTGATTTCATAATGATAAGTAATTGGGGCTTCTTTGGAGGATACATAAAGTGGGAGGATTCCAAAAATATTTGGAACGTCCGGGAATACAATCGTTTTTGCGTTTGTGTCTACGACACCGCCTTCTTGTTTCCCTTTATAGATATAAGTCTCGTCGTTATAAGTACCAGATAAGTCTTCAGATTTTTTGATGCTTCGTTGTGCAACGGCTGCCAGTACTTTTGCAGCTTCTGCTTTATCCTTGATTTTATCTTTATTGGCTTCAGCGTAGAACTCGAAGTATTTATTCATATCGGCCGTATACGTAAGAGTCACCTTTGATCCTTCGATGGTTAACGTAGGAGAGACATCTTCGAAAGCCTCTGTTACTTTTAAGCGGCTATACGCATCTTTGTAATAGTATAAAAATGTACGTTCTAATGTATCTCTAAAGTCGACTGCTTGCCATTCACCTTCAAGAGCGACTGGTGCAGGAGTCTCAGTTGTGGTTTCAGCAGTTGTTTGTTCTGGCTTTTGTTCAGCACATCCTGCAACGAATAGAAGAGTCAGAAGCGACATTGTCCATAGCGAAATTTTTTTCATCATTTTCATCATTCATCACTCCTTCTATTTGTTCTCTTCTGTGTAGTTGAAACGAAGACGCATCACTAGTTTCAACCCTTTATCGTTTTTGCCCTCAGCTGAAAGGGTCATTTGTTTTCCGTCCACTGTATAGTTATACGTCATAGACTCCAGTGGGTTAGAGGTAGGTCCTAAGATAATTTTGCTTAGGAATGTTGGAGTTTCCGGGAAAGTGATGGTGTGATTATCTGGATCAATGGTTCCAGTCAGCGTATAGTCGTAAGCGTAGTTTGCTTCATCCACTGTAATCTTTGTATGTTGAAGTGTTGCTACATAGGCTTTAAAGTCTTCTGTTTTCTGTTGTACGTATGTTTTGAAATCAGGAGTCTTAAGATTTTTCCCTTTATATTGATCTTCGTAAATGCGCAGATAATCAAAACGGTACTTCAATTCAACCGTTTTGTCTTTAATCGTCATCGTCATTTTTACAATATCTAAGTCATCCAACATATATGCTGCAGCGCGGGGATCGAGATTCGTTGCAAGGAATACCTTTTGCAACGTCGATTGTTGTTCGGTCCACAGCCAGGTTCCTTGTGGGTCTTTTGTTAAATCTTGTGGAGCTTTAGGTCCTTGCTGTGTAGATGCCTGACAACCTGCTATGAGGAGTAGAGCGGCAAAGGCCAAGAATCCTAAAATCATCTTCTTAATCTTATAAAACATAAACGTGCCTCCTAAACATTGTTGTCTTAATTTTATCATTATTTTGAGTAATTATAAAGTGACGATTTGAGTAGAATAGAAATGGATAAAATTTTTTGGAAAATCATTCAATGGAACAATGTTAATAAATAATATTTCACAAAGTTAACAATGTGATAGCGACAATCACGTGAGCGAACTCTTCCTGTTGAGGGAACAAAGTTGAATTGGAATGGATTGGAAATAGCCTTGAATTCCATTATAGGAGTGGTAGGATTGTTTTAGAAACATTTGTGAAAAATGTGTTTAACCAAGGAGGAATCATGGAAATGAAGAAACGAATGAAATCATCATTGTGCCTAGGAACTCTTGTGACATGTGGATTTATGACATTTGCGACCATTGTTCCAACAAGTGTATATGCCGAAGAACCAGTAGCAGGAGACGAAGAAGCGGAGTTACCGCCAGTACCATCTCCAATTGTTCCAGGACAATTCACAACAGTGAAAGAAATCCCTAGTGGAAAAATCTCACCAACAGGAGAATTAGACTTAAATTATGATGTTTATTATCATAAATTAGGGCAAATTGTCTTCGTGGATAAGGATGGCAATAAAGTAGGTGAAGCAAAGACATTTAATAATGATTCAGTAGACCCAACGAAAGCAGCAGTGACAGCTTTACCATCAGTCCCAGAAGGATATACATTAGCAGCTAGTCAAAAAGTACAAATTATCGAGAAGAAACCTGGTGAGGCTGAAAAGGTTGTGGATGGAACAATTAATGTGGCTTCTGATGGAGCAGGAAGATTTACATTTGATCCAAATACGGTCTTCTCAAATGATCCATACTCACCAGGATTTGACTACTATGTGTATTTAGATAAGGTAGAGACACCAACAGAAGAATCAACAATAGAAAGTTCAACGACAGAAGCACCAACAACAGCAACACCTTCAACAGAAGCACCAACGACGGAAGGTGAAACAACACCAGTTCCAACAACTAAAGTTACTACAACGGAAGAACCGAAGCAACCGGAACTACCAAACACAGGACTTGCAGAAGTTCCTACAACGCTTCTTGGACTTGTAGCGCTAGGCCTTAGTGGAGTAGTGACATTCAAGAAGAAAAAATAATCGCATAATATAAAGAAAGGTTGGCAATGAGTGCCAACCTTTTTTACTTTAATGTGTTTATTTAGCTGTCTTATAGAAGTTGCGAAGACCAGTGACAATTCCTTCAACGAGTTTGTTTTGGTATTTATCATCGCTAATCTTCTTGTATTCAGGGCTATCCATGTACCCAAGTTCTACTAGAACGGCTGGTTTAACTGTTTCACGAAGAACTGCGTAGTTAGCCCCGCGAACACCACGGTCGTTTGCACCAGCAACAGATACAACAGAGTTATGAATGTTGTCGGCTAGACGTTTACTTTCGCTGAGACGAGTAGGGTCATTATGCGACTCTTTATTAATACGAGGCTTAATTTCTTCGTCTGGTTCGTAGATATATGTTTCCACACCGCTACGATTTGCCCCAGGAACGCCTGTTGCGTTGAAGTGGATACTGATAAAGACATCTGCATCCGTCTTGTTCACCATTTCAGAACGTTCAGTAACGTAGTCCACATACACATCTGAATCGCGGGACGTTAAAACTGTGTAGCCAAGTTTTTCGAGTTCGCTTCTAAGTTTACGGTAAATCGACATGTTTAAATCTTTTTCGCGAAGTCCATTGTAAACTGCACCTGGGTCGCGTCCGCCATGACCTGGGTCAAGGAAGACAACGTTTTTGTAGTTGCCGTAGTTTACAGGATCAGGAACTTCGGCAATCCATAATCCATTTTCTTGGAAGGCGTGTTTTTTGCCATCGATGGTAACGATGTTTCGAGCATAAACACCATCAGCTTGAAGATAGAATTTACCACCGTAGTTCTTATCGTAAATCCATTCATTTACGGCCATCATACCGTCTTCTTTTACATAGTAAGAACCAATCCATTTATTCGTATCGAGTTCTCCGTATTTACGGAAGTGGTATCGTTTGCCTTTGATTTGAATCCATTGATTATGCGCATAAGAGCCGTCTTCTTTTAAATAGTACGTGGCTTTATAGTTTGAATCGTAAATGAATTCATTCTCAGCCATCATACCATCATCTTTCACGTAGTAAGAATCAATCCATTTATTCGTATCGAGTTCTCCATACTTACGGAAGTGGTACCATTTACCTTTAATTAAAAGCCATTGATTACGCGCATAAGAGCCGTCTTCTTTTAAATAGTACGTCGCTTTGTAATTTGGTTCGTAAATGAATTCGCTTTGGGCCATATAACCGCCAGCCTTCAAGTAGTAGTCGCCTTTCCACTGACGGCTTGCGTAAACACCACCTGGCTTAATATAGAACCAGCTATTGTAGTTTCTGTCGAAAACCCATTC
>CALCML010000013.1 GCA_937967765.1 uncultured Carnobacterium sp. | reverse complement strand
AATTTAAGTTTCTTTTGGGATTAATGACATGTGCATTCGCACTTTCTGCTTTAGCGCCAATTGCTGCTGAAGAAACCACACAAGAACCGGGAGAAGGAACTACTGTTGTTGAACAAACAGAGGCTCCAGAAACAACTAAAGCAACAGAGACAACAGAGCAAACAACGACAACAACAAAGTCGAAAGAGCTTCCGATTGAAGAAGATATTTTCGAGATTACAGCTCGTTATGGGTATGATGTTAGTGAATACTACAAACCTGAAGGGGCTATTTTAGTCGATGCTGAGACTGGTCAAATTCTTTATGGTGATAATATTGATAAACCATGGGATCCAGCGAGTACAACTAAATTAATGACAGCGTATCTTGTGTATGATGCGATTAAAGCAGGTAAGCTCACATTAGATACTAAAATTACGGCAACAGAAGAAGATAGAGCTATTTCTACTATCGATGATATTAGTAATAACCAAATCAGAGCAGGGATTGAATATCCAGTGCGCGATTTACTTTATCTGATGATGTATCCTTCCTCAAACGTTGCGACTGTGATGTTATCACACGCGATTAGTAAGACAAACGAAGAATACATTAAGATGATGAATGATAAAGCGAAAGAATTAGGAATGACAAATTCTAAATTCTATAATCCTAGTGGGGCTGTTGTGTCAGCGTTTCGTGGATTATATGTTGTTGAAGGTGTACCAGATAAGTACAACCAAACAACAGCTCGCGATTTAGCAACATTAGCATATTACTTCTTAAAGAACTATCCAGAATTCTTAGAAATTACAAGAGAACCTGCTGTTACTACAATGGAAGGAACTCCTGTAGAGGAAACGTTCTATACATTGAATCAACTTGCAAGTGGGATGCCTCAAGGATATTTTGATGTAGATGGATTTAAGACAGGTTCATCACCAAATGCAGCTTTAAACCATGTGATTACTGCAAAAGGAAAAGGCCGTCGTCTGATTGAAGTATTAATGGGTGTTGGTAGCTGGAGCGACTATAACACAAGTGTATTTTACCGTGCACAATTCGGGAACGCTCTTTTAGAAAAAGGCTTTACTGAATATCATGAAGAAACAGTGTTAAAAGCTGGGGTTCATGAAATTGATGGTCAAAAGATTAAAGTAGAGAAAGATATCAAAGTTTTAACAAGAGGCGATGAAAAACCAACATATAAACTTGTTGGAGATGAAATCATTGTGGAACATACTTTCCCAACTTTAACAAAAGAGATTAAGTCCAATGTATTTAAAGTGACAAAAGTGGTTGAAGAAACAACGACAGAAGAAGTTTCATCAACAGAAGGTTCAACGAATGGTGGAATCTTATCATTTGATGAAGATAGTGATCTAGGAACATTTGCGAACTGGTTAAGAAGCCTAAGCAAAAATCCTCTATTATTAGCGGGTATTATTTTAACACTCAGCGTATTTATTAGTGGAATTGTTCTTGCAACTGTTCAAGTCTTTAAAAAGAAAGATTAACATAAAAAATAACCCTTGAGAAAATTTCTCAAGGGTTTGTTTTTGCTTATTGGAAGAATGCCCAGACCCAGTCGATAATAAATCGTAACCCGATTGTGTAGGCAGCCAGTGTAAATGGTTTAAAGACTAAGATGATAATAATGAATTTCTTATAAGTCATCTTTGTTAAACCAGCAAGCATACATAAGAAGTCATCCGGTGAAACAGGGAAGAACATCATGAATGCAAAGAAGTAGTCGAACCATTGTCCTTTATCTAACCAACTGATATAGCGATTATACGTATGTTCGCTAACCATTGATTTTACGAATTGCTGACCGTATTGTCTTGCAAGATAGAAGGCAATGATTGATCCAATCACAATACCGATGTAGTTATAAATGTTTCCAACCCAGTTCCCATAAATATAAACACCAGCGATACTAGTGAGCGCTCCTGGAATGATTGGAACAACGGTTTGTAAGATTTGTAAAAAGATAAAGATTGGTGGACCCCAAATTCCCGCTTGAAGCATATAGGCTGATAACGTCTCTTGTGACGTGAAGAGTCCTTTTTGCCAAGCCCAAACGATAAAGACCACTGTCGCAATTGCTCCGAGAATTGAAGCAATGTTCATGACTTTTTGAGCCGTAGGGGAAAGTGGTTTTCCTTGTTTAATTTCTTCTGTAGTCATTATTTCTCCTTTTATGATAACAAGTTTCTTTCTGTTGCAACTTTATCATAAAATTGTTGCCACTGTTCTAGAATACTTTCTTTTGAATAGAATTGTTCACCGCGTTTTGAACCTTCGCAGGCTTTTGCGTAATAATCGGCGTCTTCTTTTAGTTTTGTTAATTCGTCTTTAAACGTTTGTTGACTGTTTGCTTTTAAGTAGTAGTCGAATAAAATTGGTTTGTACTCTGGTAAATCACGTAAGAGTAGTGGGATGTTTGCGTTCATCGATTCTAAAATCGTCATTGGGAATAATTCCTCAAATGAAAGTTGAAGCATCACATCACCCATATTAAAGAACTCATTCATGCGATCACGCTCAACAAGTCCAAGGAAATGAACGTTATCTGGAAGATCATCCATGTGTTCCATAATTTCTTTACGACCTTCAGAGATACCTTTAAAAGCGAAGTTACCAGCCCAAACAAATTGGATATCTGGCATTTTAGTCGCAAGGTCGATAAACTCAAGAACCCCTTTACGCATTTGAAGCTGACCTGCAGAGACAACGGTAAATTTGTCTGGATCTAATCCGAATTTCTTACGTAAGTCTCCTTTGGATTGATCTGTAATTTTATAGAACGTTTCACGAGATACGAAGTTTGGAATGTACGTTACTTTAGAACGATCGACACCATACTTTTCTAAATCATCGATAAAACGAGGATTTACAGTTACTAAATAGTCTGCTTGTTTATAAAATGATAAAACATATTTATAGAATAACTCTTTAATTGGTTTTGGAAGAGAAATACTTTTTTCTAATGTTTCTGGTAAAAAGTGAACTGACGCAATTGTCGGTTGCTTTTTATTGTTTAAAAATGATTTGAAAAGAAAATCTGGATTAATGGTGTGGATGTGGTTAATATCAGCAATTTTAAGCTGATTCACAACAACGTTATAGCCTTTTAATCCTTCAGTTACAAGGTTTATTTGTTCCTCTGTCGCAGACATAACTCCTTGGCCTTTAACGCTGTCTGCACGAGTTAGCATATTGATTGTAAGCATAGTATCTCCTTATAAGTGTAATACATAGCTATTTTACCATGAAATCGCTCATTTGGAAAATAGGTTCATAATCTTTGGATAAATTTAATGTTTTTGCCTTCTCGGGTGAATTTTTGTATACTAGACAAGAAGAAAGAAACGAGGTCATTTATGAAAAAAGCGAAAAAGTCAAACCGAAAATCTAAAGATGAAGAAATGACATTAGTGGACTGCTATTATATTCCAACAGTGATTGCAGAACAGTTTCGCTTACTTAGAGAGCACTGTGCACTTGAAGTTGAAAAGGAATTGGCGGAATTATTTCCAAAAGTGACAAGAGAATCTAGAGAAGATGTTGGAGAAGTTGTCGTTTCTTATGATGCAGACGGAGTTTTAACGTGTGAAGTCACATTAAGCCCTGTTGAAGTTTCTAAATTAGAAAAGGAAATCTCAGCAGACCGCCTGAAAAAATACATCGAATCAAAAATAATAAATTAAGAATCATAAACTGGGCAATTGTCCAGTTTATTTTGTTTTTAAAGCCGATATTTTAGAAAGGGTCTATTAGTTTTGGTACAATTAAAGTAAGAAGTAACGAGGTGATTTGAAATGACACATGAAATTCAAAATTTTACATTCCAAAATCCAACAAAGATTTTATTTGGAAGAAATCGTATTGAAGATATTGATAATGAAATTCCTAAAGACGCTAAAGTATTAGTCCTTTACGGGGGCGGCTCTGTTAAGAAAAATGGAGCATTTGACCGCGCAGTTAAAGCTTTAGGCGACCGTGAATGGGATGAGTTTTCAGGAATTGAAGCCAACCCAACATTTGAAACGTTGATGAAAGCTGTTGAGAAAGTTCGTGCTGGTCATTTTACTTATTTACTAGCTATAGGCGGCGGTTCTGTAATCGACGGGACTAAATTTGTTTCTGCAGCAAGTCTCTTTACAGAAGATCCAGTTGATTTATTTGGATGGGGTGTAGGTAAAGGGTTACCGGTCCAAGAAGTTGTTCCTTTTGGGACGATTCTAACACTTCCTGCGACTGGTTCAGAGATGAACTCAGGTGCGGTGATTACGCTTGTTGAGAAAAAAGCAAAAGTAAGTTTCCGTGGATCAAAGACATTCCCTGTATTCTCAGTATTAGAGCCAGAATTGACCTATACATTGCCAGTACGTCAACTAGTGAATGGATTACTGGATACGTATATCCACGTGATGGAAAACTATTTAACTTATCCAGTAGGAGCTTTGCTTCAAGACCGTTATGCAGAAAGTATTTTGCAAACGTTAATCGAAATTGCTCCTCGTGTTATTGATACGGATCATATCGATTATAATGACCGTGGAACGTTTATGTGGTGTGCAACAAATGCATTAAACGGAACGATTAACTTAGGTGTACCAACGGACTGGTCTTCACATGCATTAGGACATGAAATTACATTAAACCACGGAATTGATCATGGACGTACATTATCGATTGTCTTACCAGCGATGATGAAAGTTAGAAAACAACAAAAATTTGATAAATTAGTACAATACGGAAAACGTGTTTGGAATTTATCAGGAAGCGATGAAGAAATTGTTGATGGGGCAGTTGCTAAAACAGAAGAGTTCTTTAAATCATTAGGAGCTCCTATTCGCTTTAGCGATGTGAATTTAGGTGAAG
>CALCML010000012.1 GCA_937967765.1 uncultured Carnobacterium sp. | reverse complement strand
TAACTGGAAACCAGCCAAAGTCTTCATGGGAGACGTTGGTTCATTAGCTCTTGGTGCAGGACTTGCGATCATTTCGATTATGCTTCATAAAGAATGGACATTATTACTTGTAGGTATCATCTTTGTTGGGGAAACACTTAGCGTTATTTTACAAGTGGGTTCATTTAAACTTACAGGCAAACGTATCTTCAAGATGAGTCCTATTCACCATCACTTTGAAATGAGTGGTTGGAAAGAAGTGAAGATTGTTTCTGTATTTAGTGCAATCGGACTTATTGCAGGTTTAATCGTTGCATTTGTCTTTTAAGAGAATTAACATATTTTATTAGGAGAGCTGGTCATTTTTGCCCAGCCTTTCTCCATATACATATTAAAAAAGAAAAATTGGAGGAATCATTGTGCGGAATACACATGCATTTGAAAATAAAAAAGTACTAGTCATTGGACTTGCAAAGAGTGGAGTGAGTGTAGCAAAACTATTACACCAGTTACACGCGGATGTGACAGTAAATGATAGAACACCACTTGAGGAAAGTGTAGACGCACAAGGGTTAGTCGCAGAAGGGATTAAAGTAGTCTCAGGAGGACATCCACTAGAACTACTCGATGAGCCCGTTGATTTCGTTGTGAAAAACCCAGGGATTCCTTATTCAAATCCATTAGTCGCTAAAGCAGTTGAAAAGGAATTACCTGTGTATACGGAAATCGAAATTGCACAACGTGTCATGGAAGGAACTGTTCTAGGAATTACAGGTTCAAATGGGAAAACAACAACGACAACATTAACAAACCTTATGTTAAAAGAGTCATTCCCTGAAAGAAGAACTTTTGCATGTGGAAATATTGGTATTCCTTTATCACTACTTGCTGGTGATTCAAAAGAATCAGATATTTATGTCACTGAATTATCAAGTTTCCAATTAATGGGAATTGAGGAGTTTCATCCGAAAGTAGCGTGTATCGTGAATATATTTAGCGCACATTTGGACTATCATGGATCTCGCGAAGAGTATGTAAAAGCAAAATTACAAATTACTAAAAATCAAACAGAAGAAGATTTCCTTGTTTACAATGCTGATTTCCCAGAGTTATATGAGTTTATTAAAGGTCATACAAAAGCGACATTAGTACCTTTCAGTCGCAAATCAGTTTTAGAACACGGTGCGTATGCGGATGAAACTACGATTTACTTTAATGGGGAAGCCGTAATGCCAATCGAAGCCATTCAAGTACCCGGCGTTCAAAACGTTGAGAACGTGTTAGCGGCGGTTGCCATTAGTAAGTTACAAGGTGCAACAAATGAAGGAATCGAAAAAGCAGTTCGTTCATTCCACGGAGTGAAACACCGTACACAATATGTGAAAACCATTGAAGGTCGTAAATTCTACAACGATTCAAAAGCAACAAATATCATTGCAACACAGACAGCGTTACGTAGTTTTACAAATCAATCTGTTGTATTGATTGCGGGTGGACTAGATCGTGGAAATGGTTTTGAGGAATTAGAACCATCGCTTGGAAATGTCCGTGAAATGGTCGTTTACGGGGAAACAAAAGAGAAGTTAAAAGCTACTGCTGAAAAACTATCTATTCCAGTTACCGTAGTAGAAACATTAGAAGAAGCAGTGCCAAAAGCGTATGCAGCTAGTCGTGAAGGAGAAATTGTATTACTTTCACCAGCATGTGCAAGTTGGGATCAATTTGCTAACTTTGAAGTGCGCGGCGATTGTTTCATTGAAGCAGTAGAAAAACTGTAATTTATAGGAGAAAAAAAGATGAGAGTATTAGTTTCAGGAGGAGGAACGGGTGGTCATATTTATCCAGCTCTTTCCTTAATGAATTATTTGAAAGAACAAGACTCTTCAACAGAGTTTCTTTATGTGGGGACTGAACGTGGATTAGAAAGTACCATCGTTCCAAAAGCGGGATATGATTTTAAAACGATTAAGATTCAAGGAATCGTTCGTTCATTGTCACTAGAAAACTTTAAGACATTATGGTATTTCTGTACAAGCTATTTCAAAGCAAAAGAAATCGTGAAAGAGTTCAAACCAGATATCGTCATCGGTACTGGGGGATATGTATGTGCGCCAGTGTTGTACGCGGCAGCAAACATGGGGATTCCAACGATTATCCATGAGCAAAACAGTTTAGCAGGAATTACGAATAAATTCTTAGCGCGCAAGGTTTCTAAAATTGCGATTTGCTTCGATGCGGTTCGTAAAGACTTTGCAAAATACGAAGATAAAGTCGTCATGACAGGAAATCCTCGTGGGCAAGAGTTAGCCAATGCCCAAAAAGATGATTCTTACTTAGCGTCTATTGGTATTCAAAAAGAAAAACCAATCGTATTGATTTTCGGTGGAAGCCGTGGATCGCTTCGTATGAACGAATCATTTATCGAAGCACTTGAAGAATTCGAGAAAAAAGATTATCAAGTAGTCATGGTCACTGGGCAAGTGCATTATGACAAAATCAACAATCTCATTACAAGTTTGAAAAAACCATTGCAAAATATCACAGTTTTACCATATATTAATAATATGGTGCAAATGTTCCAAAACACAGACCTCGTTGTCTGCAGAAGTGGAGCAACTACATTGATTGAATTAACAGCACTTGGCTTGCCAAGTATTTTAATTCCAAGTCCATACGTAACTGAAAATCACCAAGAAGCAAATGCGATGTCATTAGTAGAAAAAGACGCCGCAACGATGATTTTAGAAAAAGACTTAAACGGTGAAAGTTTAGTCACTGAAATCGATCGTATTATGAACGATGAAGCCAAACGTAAAGAAATGGCTGAAAATTCAAAAGCATTGGGAATTACAGATGCGTCAAGTCGACTTGAAACAATTATTCATTCTCTAGTGAAATAAGGATTAAGGAGGAGAATATGTTTAATCGAAAGAAACCACAACAAACTCCTCCACGTGAACTAACACCTTGGGAGTTAGCGCAACAAAATTCTCCAAGAGTAGAGCAACCTGTTCCTGAAGAACCTGTACAAAAGGTGAAAAAGAAAAAGGAACCAAAGCCTAAAAAGACGAAACCAAAGTCACAAGGCATTACGAACGCAACACTCTTAAAAGGAATTTTTATTGTTTGTGCGGGATGGAGTATTTACTTTATTTCACCACTTTCGAAAGTGTCTGATATTGAAGTTGTCGGCTTGAATCAAGTTCCAGTGGAATTGGTCCAAGAAAATGACGGCATCAACAAAGGACAAAGCATCTGGACAATTTTAGCGAATCGTTATCGTACAGCTAACTTGTTAAAAAATGCTAGTCCAAAAATTAAGGATGCTTCCGTACAATTAGTGGCATGGAATAAAATGCGTTTGAATATTGAAGAAAATCCAGCGGTAGGGTATTACCAAAGTGATGATAAACACTATGAGCTTTTAGCAGATGGTCAAATCATTGAAGTAGAGGCCGATGCAACGCCGAAGGATTATCCATTATTGTATATGTTTACAGATGACTCGCAATATCAAGCACTCGCAAAACAACTGGAGAAAGTTCCAGCAAGTGTGATTCGTGAAATCGTAGAGATTCAATATCCAAACGATACAAAAAATCACCAAAAGATTTATCTGAAGATGAAAGATGGCAATCGCGTCATTGGAAATCTGAAAGATATTGGAGATAAATTAGGGTATTATCCATCAATTACGAAGCAATTGAATGGGAAAAAAGGAACTGTGGATATGGAAGTGGGAATCTATTTCACACCAGATACGACAGTTCAATAAAAAAGTCTTAAAACTCGCTCATATGTTTTTTTAAGTGGACAAAATTATGTTAAAATATAGGGAGTATCACTTATCAATAAACTTTAAAAAATGAAATAGAAATGAATCGTATAGGAGGTTTCAATAAACGTGAAAAATCAGGGAATTTATGTGAGTTTAGATATTGGAACCACTTCAATAAAGGTTGTAGTAGCTGAATATGTCAGAGGGCAATTAAATATTATTGGAGTCGGCAATGAAAAATCAGAAGGATTAAGCCGTGGAGTCATCGTAGATATTGACGAAACAGTTGAATCTATTCGTAAAGCAGTTCGACAAGCAGAACAAAAATCAAACATTCAAATCAAGGATGTTATCGTTGGAATTCCAAGTAATCAAATCTCAATCGAACCTTGCCACGGTATGATCGCCGTATCAAGTGAAAATAGAGAAATTACAGATGTGGATGTGTACAACGTTATTTCCGCAGCGAAAGTTCGTTCAGTAGCACCTGAACGTGAAATCATCTCTGTGATTCCAGAAGAATTTATCGTAGATGGATTTGATGGAATTAAAGACCCACGCGGAATGATTGGTGTTCGTCTTGAATTGTTTGCGAGCATGATTACCGGTCCTAAGACGATCGTACATAACATTAAACGTTGTATTGACAAAGCTGGCTTAAACATCGAAGAAATGGTGATCCAACCATTAGCGATTAGCCAAGTAGCATTAACACCAGGAGAAAGAGAATTTGGTACAGTCCTCATCGATATGGGTGGCGGACAAACAAGTGCTTCAGTAATGCACGATAACCAATTGAAATTCTCATTCGTGGATCAAGAAGGTGGAGATTTCGTATCAAAAGATATCTCAATCATCTTGAATGCAAGCTTTGAAAATGCAGAACGTATTAAACGTGAATACGGATATGCAATTTCATCAGAAACTTCAGCTGATGAATTCTTCCCAGTAGAAACAATTGGTAAGAAGGATCCAGTCAAAGTAGATGAACATTACTTATCAGAAATCATCGAAGCACGTGTGGTTCAAACTTTTGAAACAGTTAAACGTGCATTAGACCAAGTGGAAGCTTTAAAACTTCCAGGAGGAATCGTGTTAACAGGTGGAGCTTCTTCATTAGCAGGAGTTCAAGAGTTAGCACAAGAAATCTTCGGAGTACAAGTGAAAACTTATATTCCAGAGCAAATGGGAATGAGAAATCCTATTTACGCAACAAGTATGGGGTTAATCAAATACGCTGCAAGCTTAGATGATGTTCACCGTATTGCTCAAAAGGGTAAACCGGTAACGGAACCACGCCCAGTACAAAGCACACCTCAAAGTGCTCCTGTACAAGTACAACCAACGGCTCCTGTTCAACAACCACAAGAGTATGAACAAGAACCAACTGGTGAAGAACAAGGGTTTGGAGCGAAAGTGAAGAACTTCTTTAAAATGTTTATTGACGAAAATTAAGATGAGAACCAAGGAGGAAATATAATGGATTTCGAATTCGATACAAATTTAGATGGCGCAGTCATTAAAGTCATTGGTGTTGGTGGTGCTGGTAACAACGCTGTTAACCGTATGATTTCAGAAGGAGTACAAGGCGTAGAGTTCATCGTAGCTAACACAGATACTCAAGCATTAAGAAACTCAGAAGCAGAAACTAAAATTCAATTAGGACCAAAACTTACTAAAGGTTTAGGTGCAGGTTCATTACCTGAAATCGGTCTTAAAGCAGCTGAAGAAAGTGAAGAACAAATTCGCGAAGCTTTAGTTGGAGCAGACTTAATCTTCGTTACTGCTGGTATGGGTGGCGGTACTGGTACAGGTGCTGCACCAGTTGTTGCTCGTATTGCGAAAGAATTAGGTGCATTAACAGTGGGTGTTGTTACACGTCCATTTAGCTTCGAAGGACCAAAACGTGGTCGCTACGCTGCAGAAGGTGTTGCACAATTAAAAGCAAACGTAGATACATTAGTAACAATTTCAAATAACCGTTTATTAGAAATCGTTGATAAAAAGACTCCTATGTTAGAAGCTTTCCGTGAAGCAGATAACGTATTACGTCAAGGGGTTCAAGGGATCTCTGACTTAATCACTGCACCAGGTTACGTTAACTTGGACTTCGCTGACGTGAAGACAGTGATGAAAGATCAAGGTTCAGCATTAATGGGTATTGGTGTTGCAAGTGGTGAAAACCGTACTGCAGAAGCTACTAAGAAAGCTATTTCTTCACCATTATTAGAAGTATCTATCGATGGAGCAGAACAAATCCTATTAAACATCACTGGTGGATCTGACTTAACATTATTCGAAGCGCAAGATGCTTCAGATATCGTTGCAGCAGCTTCAACAAGTGAAGTAAACATTATCTTCGGTACTTCAATCAACGAAAACTTAGGCGATGAAGTAATCGTTACTGTTATCGCTACAGGTATCGACGAGGAGCGTAAGCACGAAAAAAAGTCAGCAACGCGCGCTAGTCGTTCACCATTCGCGAATAGCACAGCAACTCGCAAAGATTTAGGAAATAACCCTCAAACTTTCCAAGAAAAACAAGTTCCTTCAAAACCACAACCAGTGGAAGAAAAGAAACCTGAGAAAGATTTATTTGGAGACTGGGATATCCGTCGCGAAACAACTGTACGTGAAACTACTTCTTCAACTGAAGCAGATTCACCATTCGCACAAAGTAACTTTGTAGAAGCTCCAGTTGAGCCAAAACAAACTGAAAATGATGGATTAGATACTCCGCCATTCTTCAGAAAAAGAAACAGAAATTAATGAGTATCATTAAACAGAATGTAAGTCGTATTATGAACTTGGTTGCATCTTCTTGTAACCAAGTTCATAGACTATCTACGGAAGTTTGTCCGATTGTTGTAACGAAAAATCGTACGGCTCGCGAAGTTCAAGAAATGTACGATTTAGGATTTCGACATTTTGCGGAGAATCGTGTCGAAAAACTATTAGAACGACAAGAACAATTTCCGCAAGAAGACATCATCTGGCATTTAATCGGGCCACTCCAAAAACGAAAAGTGAAGCAAGTCGTGAATCGTATCGATTTATTTCATGCTATTGACCGTCTTTCGATTATGGATGAGATTGAGAAACGTCTCGAACACCCATTAGATTGTATGCTAGAAATTAACGTCTCAGGGGAAGAGTCTAAGCATGGATTCACACCTGAAGAGGCACTGGATGCTTATAGAGCAAGCGAGCAATATGAAAAGATTCGTGTTGTTGGCTTGATGACTATGGCACCATTTGACGCAAGCGATGAAGAAATTCGCTTCTTTTTTTCGCGTTTAGCACAAATTGCTAAAACAATCGAGAAAGAAGAAGGGTTAGAAGTTCCGTTATTCCTTAGTATGGGGATGAGCGGAGACTTTGAAGCAGCGATTGAATGTGGTGCGACGCATATTCGAATTGGTACAAGCTGGTTTGAAAGGGAGGAAGACTAATGGGATTCATGAATAGTTTAAAAAACTTCTTAAGTCCAGAAGGGGACTACTACGAAGAAGATGATCAAATGGATTACTATGAAGAGCCTGTAGCACAGTCAGCTCCAGAAACACGTTCAAGAAATACTTCAAATGTAGTTCCGTTCCAAAGTCCTGGAGTAAAGAAAACTTCGAAGATTTATGTGATGGAACCAAGCGTGTATTCTGAAGCGGAACGCATTGCAGATGCACTTTTAAAAGGCGAAGCAGTGCTCATTAACTTTAAACGTATGGAACCAAAAGATGCCAAGCGTGTCATTGATTTTGTGGTCGGTGTGGCGTATGCTATTAATGGAGACGTACAAAAGGTGAGAGATGAAATCTTCATCTGTTCTCCTGCAAATTTCCAAGTACAAGGAAATTTTGATGACGAGATGGTTGAAACCTTCCGTCACAGCGAATTTTAGAGGAGTGTAACTTTGTGGGTTTAGAAATTATTAGAGTGATAACAACTTTAGCAGGGGTTTATCAATTTATGCTAATCCTTTATGGATTAAATATTTATTGGAATCTATATCTTCCAATGTTCTTAGCGGACTTATTAGATGCTTGTTGCCGTCCGTATGTGTCATTATTTAAAGATGTACGATTTGGGAAATATAGTTTAGCATTAGTCACTTCTATTTTAACGATTTACGTTGGTGTAGGAGTATTGGCATTTATTGTGTCACGAATTTTTGGGGTATAAAAATGGGAAATGGTGTAGAACAACACTTTAGAAAAGAGGAATTATCTTTTCTTAAACAAGTGGAAGAATGGGTAGAAGAAGTACGTTTGCAATATGCGCCAGTATTAACGAATTATCTTGATCCACGCCAACAGTTTATTGTGGAGGCGATTGTAGGTCAATATGACGATGTTCGTTATTATTTTGATGGCGGGTATATTGATGCTGAACGGAAACGTTGTATGATTTGTCCGGAGTATTATGAGCCAACTTCAGAGGATTTCGAAAATGCTCTATTTCATATTCAATATCCGAAGAAATTTGCGACACTTGGGCATGGTAAGATTCTGGGTTCACTGATGAGCCTTGGATTTGATCGTAGCTTGATTGGCGATATTATTTCAAACGGAGAAGACTGGCAATTATTCTGCGCTCAAAATATGAAGGAATATATCAGACAACAGTTAGAAAAAATTGGGAAAGTGGCTGTACGACTTGAGGAAGTCGACTATACGAAATTAATTGTACCAGTGGATCATTGGACTGCGGTGCAAACAGTCGTTAGTTCGCTTCGACTCGATACGGTCATTGCTTCCGTATTTAATGTGTCAAGACAGCGTTCAAAAGAAATGATTGAAAGTGGTAAAGTAAAGGTGAACTGGACTGAAGAGAACAGACCTGACTTTATGCTGGAAATTTTAGATATTGTATCCATTCGTGGATACGGTCGCCTTCAAATTCAAAAGATTGAAGGCCGTACAAAGAAAGATAAGATTAAAGTAGAACTAGGATTATTAGAAAAGAATAAAAAATAAAGGGGATTTTTTCAATGGCTATTACACCAAACGATATTCATAACAAAGATTTTTCAACAAAATTCAAAGGCTTCGATCCAGAAGAAGTAAATGACTTCTTGGAAGAAGTGAAGAAAGAATTAGAAACGTTAATTCGTGATAACAAAGATTTAGAAAAACGCGTCAAATTCAACGAAGAAAAAGTAGAATACTTTAATTCGATTCAAGAAACATTGAATAAATCAATCCTTGTTGCACAAGAAGCAGCAGATCGTCTTCGCGAAAACGCACGTAAAGACGCTGAAATCATCGTGTTTGAAGCTGAAAAAGCAGCACAAGCAATGTTGAGAGAAGCAGCTGAAAAAGCAACAGAAATTAACCGTGAAACTGATTTAATTAAGAAAGAAACACGTATTTTCCGTCAACGTCTTCAAATCTTAACACAAACACAATTAGACATGATTAAAAACGAAGAGTGGGATATCGTATTAAATACACCAACTCACATCGAAGTGACACCACCATCACTTGATGCTATTATCAAAGATCGTGTTAAAAAATCTGAAAACGAAGAATCAAAAGAACAATAATCATGAAGGGGACAATTGTCTCCTTTTTTGATAGGAAGAGGAATGGGTATGGACATTACGATTACTGAAGCAGCAAAAAATAAGTTAGATGCAATGCTAAAAGAGCGCGGCTTAACAGATGTGTTCTTTGTCATGGATTATGTCGATGGGGATAGTCCTTTTTATGAGGGGATGGTAGGATGCCATTGCCAAGTGTATGATAAATATCATTTGGTGGTATTAAAGAAAGAGCAAAATGAGATTCTTCCTCCAAAGTACGATCAAATTTTTGAGACAAATATTGGGGAAATGGCTTTTGCAAGTCACTATGCGATGATGTTTGATGAACATAATGTCATTGATTATAGTGTGGATAAATACGGCTTCTATCTGAAGAGTGAAGCAGGAATTTTATCGATGCAACTGAATATCGATTTTGTTGGCTAGAGAAGAGCTTTTCTTCTCTAGTCTTTTTTTTATGTTCTTAAACATTTCTTTACCTCGAAAAACTTGCGGTTGGTGACGGAACAAAGTATACTAATGATGTTCACAAAAACACTAGAGGTAAATAATATGAACAAAACAAATCTCGATTTACTAAAACTTATTAAACAACAAGATATTCAAAATCAAAGAGAATTAGCAGAGCTTTCAGGCTATTCGCTTGGTCTCGTGAATCGTGAATTAAAACGACTACGAGAACTGGAACTTGTGGATGAAAAATTCAATCTAACGAGCAAAGCAAAAACGCTTTTTAAGAAGAATAAACCAAAGAATGCTGTTATTTTAGCTGCAGGATTTGGAATGAGAATGGTTCCAATCAATACGGAGACGCCAAAAGGGCTTCTTGAAGTGAAGAAAGAGCCGCTGATTGAACGCTTGATTAAGCAACTACAAGCAGTAGGAATTACGGACATTACCGTAGTCGTTGGCTTTATGAAAGAGCAATACGAGTACTTGATGGATGACTATCAAGTTAAACTCGCCGTGAATAGAGACTATGCGACAAAAAATAACTTCTACTCATTGCAAAGAGTAGCAAATAGTCTAGGCAATACGTATATCGTTCCTTGTGACTTATGGTGTAAGGAATCTCCATTTGATACAGATGAATTGTATTCATGGTATTTACTTGGCCAAGAAGAGGTGGAACAAAGCTTCTTTAGAGTGAATAAGAAACAAGAAATCATTACAAGTGATAAAAGAGGAAAAGGAAATCGTCCATACGGTATCTGTTATTTAACAGAAAAAGACGCTAAGGCAGTGGCAAAACAATTAAACGCTGCGGCTGCGGAAGAAAGACATGAGAAGTCGTTCTGGGAAGTAACGCTTGAAGA
>CALCML010000011.1 GCA_937967765.1 uncultured Carnobacterium sp. | reverse complement strand
AGATACTGGAGAAATCGGGGATACGCTCAATGAATTGATGATGCGACTTAACGAGACAGACCCAAACGACCTTGTGGCACAAGATTCGAATATCTTCCGTAAAATCTTTGGACGCGTGAAGAAGTCGATTTACGAAATGCAATCCAAATACCAAGAAGTGGGTTCACAAGTTGATAAGATTGCCGTTCGATTGGACCATGAAAAAAATGGCTTATTAAACGACAACTTGTCACTCGAACAACTGTACCAACGCAATAAGGAATTCTTCGAGGCGTTAAGTATTTATATCGCTGCTGGGGAATTGAAGATTGAAGAGTTGCAACAAAAACTTATCCCTGAAGCGATGCAAAAAGCACAAGAGTCTGGAGACCAAATGGATGTACAAGTGGTCAACGACTTACATCAATTCCTGGACCGTCTTGAAAAGAGAAACCACGACTTGAAATTGACGCGTCAAATGACGATTCAACAAGCGCCACAAATTCGTTTGATTCAAAATACGAACCAAACATTGGCGGAAAAAATTCAATCTTCAATTACGACAACGATTCCTTTATGGAAGAATCAAATTGCCATTGCGATGACATTGCTCCGTCAAAAAGATGCCGTGACAGCGCAACGTCAAGTGTCTGAAACGACGAATCAGTTAATTCAAAAGAACTCTGAAATGTTGAAGATTTCAACGATTGAAACGGCTCGTGAAAACGAACGTGGAATCATCGATCTTGAAACCCTTCAAAAGACACAACAAGACTTGATTGAAACATTAGAAGAAACAATCTTAATTCAACAAGAAGGACGTCAAAAACGTAGAAAAGCCGAATACGAATTGACACAAATGGAACAAGAACTCCGCGAAAACTTACTCGTTTTAAGCCAAAAAGAAAAACGTGTGAAGGAAGAAATGCGCGGTTAAGCATGACAGATATCTTTACCTTTTATTCCTGAATAAGGACTGGAGGGTAAAGATTTTTTTGTGTTTCACTAGGAGTGAGTAATGTTTCAATTCGTTAACAAAATGATAAACTTTGCCGTGAACCTTGATATTTTGGCTAACATTATTTAAAATAGGATGAAAGGAAAAAAATAATATTTAATGAGGTGAAAAAATGCACGTATGGGTCGTAGTTCTCGCGTTATTAGCATTAGCAGTATTTTTCTTATTCATTTCACTATTCTTAAAGGATAAC
This sequence comes from uncultured Carnobacterium sp., assembly GCA_937967765.1. Classification (GTDB taxonomy): domain Bacteria; phylum Bacillota; class Bacilli; order Lactobacillales; family Aerococcaceae; genus Granulicatella. Next base: position 8,265 of record CALCML010000011.1, on the reverse strand, counting down.
CAAAATGAAGAAGAAATCGATGAATTAGCAGAAGGTTTATTAGAATTAAACCGTGAAGTATATTCATTAAAGAAAAAAATTCAAGAATTAGAAGGAACAACTGTTTACAAAGGACCATCAGTTGAACCAACTTACGAAGAAGTTCGCGCTGCAAAAGCAGCTGAAGTTAGTGTAGCTGAAAAACCAGAACCAGTAGCTGAACAAACAGAAGCAGTGGAAGAAGCAACTGCAGAAGAATCTGGTCGCTTACACAATGTAACAAAACAACAAATCATTACATTATTCAGCCACGGTAATTCAGTAGAATCAATTTCTGAACAATTAAACGTACCTGTTTCAACAGTACAATTGGTAATCGATAACTATTTTGAAGCAGATGCAAATTAAGGAGGAAGAACATGAGTAAAACGAAATTTCGTTCTTTAGGAATGGGCTTCTTATTAGCAGCGTTAATTTTAGCATTGGTTACTGTGATTTGGCCTTTTGTACCACAATCATTAAAGAGCCAATTAGATGCAGTGAATTTGCCAATCGTTTCTGAAGGAGCAAATGAAGCAAGCTATAAAGCAGCTTACGAGTCTTTATTAGCTGAAAAAGAATCTGGTAGCCAAGCGTCTACATCAAGTGCTAAAGCTACTTCACAAGCTTCAACAACTGAAGCAGCAACTACACAATCTTCAAAACCTGTATCTATTACAGTTGAAGAAGGCGAATCATCAAATGATGTTGCTGACAAATTAGAAAAAGCAGGCTTAGTTAAGAGTGCTAAAGAGTTCATAGATTACTTAACAACAAATAACATTGCTGATAAGATCTGGACTGGTACTTTCGAAATTAAACCAGGAAGTTCTAATGAAGAAATCGCTCGTGCAATCGGAGCGTTACAATAATAGACATGAATGAGTGTTACGGTCGAAGGGCTGTAACACTTTTTTTGATTTAAATTAAAGTTTTCTGAAAATTAGATGAAAACTGTGGTACAATGGGAGTACGACTTTAGAAAGTGGAGTGAGAATATGATTGAAAGAAGTCAAGTAGATGTAAATCAAACATGGGACTTAACGCATTTGTTTAAAACAGAAGAAGCCTTTAACGAAGCGTTAGAAGACCTTAAAGGAAAAGTAGATGCTTTCCAAAAGGAATACGAAGGAAACATTACAACTGCACACCAAGTGAATGCTGGTTTAGCAACTTACCGTGCCTTATTAGAACAACGCGGTAAAATTTCTGCGTATTGCAACCTTGCAGTGAGTGCGAATACAAGAGATAAAGAAGCGCAAACACGTGCTGCACAAACACGTACAGTGTTAGCAGGATTAGATGCCAAATTAAGTTTCTTTGAATCTGAATTAAGCCAATTGGATGATGCAGTATTAGAAGAAGCACGCGCGAATAAAGAAGATGCTTTATATATCGAACGTCTCTTAGAAGATAAAAAACATTTATTATCCAAAGACGTGGAAGCAACTCTAGCAGCTCTAGGAAACACATTAGATGCAGGTTACCAAGCGTACAACGATATCAAATTCAAAGATATTCATTTCCCAGACGTAGAAGCAGACGGACAAGTGATTCCGATGACATACAACAGCTTCGAAGGCCGTATGCAATCTGAACCAAATACAGTAATCCGTCGTGAAGCGTTCAAAGTATTTAGCGCCACATTACGCAAATATCAACACAGCACTGCTTCAGCGTATAACACACAAATTCAAAAAGAAAAAACAATGGCAACATTGCGTGGATTCGATTCAGTATTCGACTACTTATTAGACCGTCAAAAAGTTTCTCGTGAATTATACGACCGTCAAATCGACGTGATTATGGAAGAATTAGCGCCACATATGCGTAAATTCGCACGACTCATCAAAGAAATTTATCAATTAGATGAAGTGAGATACGAAGACTTGAAACTAGAAGTAGATCCAACATACGCTGCCAAAGTAACGTATGACGAAGCAAAACAATATATCTTAGAAGGATTAGCACCTCTAGGGGAAGATTACCTCAAGATTATGAAGGAAGCCTTCGATAACCGTTGGATTGACTATGCTGAAACAATCGGTAAACGTACAGGTGCATTCTGTTCATCACCTTACGGGGCAAACTCATTTATCTTAATGTTCTTTACGGAAGATATGAATGACTGTATGACACTAGCGCATGAATTAGGACACGCAGGACACTTCCAATTAGCATACAAACACCAAAATATTCTAGATGGTCGTCCAAGCATGTACTTTGTTGAAGCTCCATCGACAACAAACGAATTATTAGTTGAGTTCTACTTGAAGAACAAAGCGGGAGATGACTTACGTATGAAACGTTGGATTTCATCTCAAATGGTTGCTAAAACGTACTACCATAACTTTGTGACTCACTTATTAGAAGCGTACTTCCAACGCGAAGTATATCGCTTAGTGGATGCAGGTAAGAGCTTAGACGCCGATACATTAAACGATTTATTCAGAGAAACTCTTGCTAAATTCTGGGGATCAGAAGTGGTTCTTACAGAAGGAGCAGAGTTAACATGGATGCGTCAACCGCACTATTACATGGGGTTATATTCATACACTTACTCAGCTGGTTTAACCATCGGTACACAAGTGGCGAAAATGATTCAAAAAGATTCAAGTGTCGCAAACACATGGGTAGAAGTATTGAAGATGGGCGGAACGAAGAGTGCAGAAGAGCTTGCGAAAGCAGCAGGCGTGGATGTCTCAACAGATGCACCTCTTAAAGATACGATTGCAACAATCGGTGGCTTAATCGACGAAATCGTAGATATTACAAAACAATTGAATGCATAAAAATAAAGGTCAGCATTTTTTGCTGACCTTTTTGCATTTATTTTATTGATTTGATTGAGACACAATCAGTTGAACAGATCCGTTAATGGCTAGTTCAGGTGTTCCAGAAGGCAGAATAAAGGAGTCTGCTTTTTCGATTGGGTATGTTGTTCCGTCGACTGTGAGCGTTCCTTTTCCGTCTAACACCGTTACGAGGTGATAAGTAGAAGAGAGGGCATCGCTATAGTCGCCGTCGATATCGTATTTCCAAACGGTGAAGAATTTATTTTCTACAAAAGTCGTTCTAGTTCCTGTGTCAGTTGTCACCACTTGTTGATTAGTCGTTGGGACACTGTGCGGAATCGTCGTTACGTCTTTTGTTTGTTGAATATGCAGCGGACGAGGATTTCCAGCGTCGTCAGTGCGGTTGTAGTCATACACGCGGTAAGTTGTATCTGAATTTTGTTGCGTCTCAAGGATTACGATACCGCCGCCAATCGCGTGAATCGTGCCACTTGGAACATCGAAGAAGTCACCAGCCTTCACAGGAACTTCAGTGAATAGCTCACTCCAAGCCTCATTATCGATTTTTGCTGCAAATTCTTCAGGAGTCATCGCTGTATGTCCATAGACAATTTTTGCGCCTGGCTCAGCTTGTACGACATACCAGCATTCATTTTTCCCATATTCGCCTTCATGTTCTAGCGCATATTCATCATCTGGATGTACTTGAATCGATAAGTCATCAGAAGCATCTAGTAACTTAATAAGAAGAGGGAAGCTTGCTAACTGTTGCCCATTGAAGAGTTCCGGATGAGTTTTATAGAGTTCATCCAACCCTAGTCCTGCAAATTCTGCAGGGCTTTTTATCGTTGAAATCCCATTTGGATGGGCGCTAATAATCCACGCTTCACCGGTTTTATCCGAAGGAAGAGTGAAGTTAAAAAGCGAATGCAATTTCGTTCCACCCCAGATTTTCTCTTGAAGTACGGCATTTAAAAAGATTGGTGTTGTCATAATGTGCCTCCTATGAAGAATGTCTTAATGCAAATGAATTAAATTCAAATAAATCGTATCTGTGTCGGCTAATTGAGTACTCAAACGGTGTGCCATTATCCAAGTAGGCTACTTGTTCTACTTCGAAGACTGGTTCCGTTGGAAGTAATTGTAAGTATTTTTGTTCATCTTCAGAACTTGGCGCTGCACGCAAGATTTTTGTGGCACTCGCGATGCGTAAGCCTAGTTTGCCTTCGATATATTGATAAATAGAGTCTAATAGAACTTCTTCAGTAATTCCTGGAATGACGCTCGTACTCATATAGGTTTGCTCTAATACATACGGTTTACCGTTGATGATGCGAAGTCTATGAATATTATAAACAGGACTTTGCACTGGTACTTGTAATTTTTCTGCAAGAAATTCAGAAGCAAACTCTAATTTGAAATGAATAATTTTGGATTCAACAGTAGAGTGTGTATCCTCAGAAATTTTCGTGAGCCCTTTAATATCGCGTTCTGGAACGATAAGTTTTCGCTTAGACGTGCCGCGAGAGAGGACGAAGGTACCTTGGCCGCGTTTTCTGAAGATAAGACCTTCAGAAACAAGTAAGTCTAGTGCTTTTTTGACCGTCATTCGACTGCTATTAAATTCTTTCGTTAATGTGATTTCATCGGGTAATTGTTGGTTAATGGCGTATTCGTTACTTAAAATCTTTTCACGAATCGCATGGTAAATCTGTAAATACTTTACGCTCATCGAATGTCATCCTTTCTCTAAACTAGCTATATTATAACAAATGTAGAATGAATAGGCAAAATCGACAATTTGAATACTATTTATAATTATTGTCTAGACAAATATTTAAATTGTGATATACTATATGTGAAAGAGTTTACAGAAAGGAGGTTAATTATGAAGAAACAATTGCGTTTCCCTCAAGGGTTCTGGTGGGGTGCTGCTTCAAGTGGACCGCAGACAGAAGGACAATTCGATAAGGCACATGAAAATGTGATGGATTACTGGTTTAGAACTGATCCAGAAGCTTTCTTTAATGGCGTCGGTCCAGATGTGGCGAGTGATTTTTATCATACGTATCCTGAAGATTTTCGTTTGATGAAGGAGATTGGATTTAATTCATTCCGGACATCAATTCAATGGAGCCGTTTGATTAAGGACTTCGAAACGGGTGAAGCCGATCCAAAGGCTGTGGAATTCTACAACGCGGTTATTGAAGAAGCGAAGAAGAATGATATTGAACTTGTGTTGAATTTACATCATTTCGATTTACCAGTCGAATTGCTTCAACAATACGGCGGTTGGGAAAGTAAACATGTCGTGGACTTATTCGTGAAGTTTGCCAAGACTGCATTTGAATGTTTTGGCGATAAAATTCATTACTGGACCACTTTCAATGAGCCAATGGTCATTCCGGAAGCAGGATACTTATATGCATTCCATTATCCAAACCTAAAAGGGAAAGGGAAAGAAGCTGTACAAGTGATTTATAATCTAAATCTAGCGAGTGCCAAAGTGATTCAACTGTATCGTTCACTTGGATTGGATGGTAAGATTGGGATTATTTTAAACTTAACACCTGCTTACCCAAGAAGTGATGCTCCAGAAGATTTAGCAGCAAGTCAATTTACAGATGATTTCTTTAACAGAGTCTTCTTGAATCCAGCGGTGAAAGGAACATTCCCTGAAACCTTGGTGAAGAAACTAGAGGAGGACGGCGTGTTATGGAGTCATACAGACGATGAATTGCAGCACATTCGAGAAAATACAGTCGATTTTCTTGGAGTGAATTACTATCATCCAAAACGCGTTCAGGCGCAACCCAATCCAGAGGAGTACAAAACACCTTGGATGCCAGACCAATACTTTAAAGAGTATGAATGGCCTGAGCGTCGCATGAATCCATATCGTGGATGGGAAATCTTCCCGAAAGCCATTTATGATATCGCCATGATTGTGAAGGAAGAATATGGAAATATCCCATGGTTCATTAGTGAGAATGGAATGGGCGTTGAAAACGAAGGTCGCTTCATTGGAGAAAATGGAGTCATTGATGATGTGTATCGTATTGAATTTTACGAAGAACATCTCACTTGGCTACATAAAGCGATTGAAGAAGGTAGCAACTGTTTTGGATATCATACATGGACTGCTTTTGATTGCTGGTCTTGGAATAATGCGTATAAGAATCGCTACGGATTTATTTCCGTAGATTTAGAAACGCAAAAGAGAACCATCAAGAGTAGTGGAAGATGGTATCGCAACGTCAGTGACAATAACGGTTTTGAAATAAAAATTGAGGACTAAAGAGAGGAGATATTCAGATGAAAAACTCAAAATTTATTGATAAATTTGCCGCGTTTGCAGGTAGACTGGGGAACCAAATTCATTTAAAAACCCTCAGAGATGCATTCGCAACAGTAATGCCATTATATATTTTGGCAGGTTTAATTGTTCTTTTGAACAACACAGTCTTTAAGTGGATTTTCCAAGGGGATACATTAACAAAATTCCAATATTGGGGAATTACAATTGCAAACGGTACTTTAAGTATTTCAGGTATTATTATTGCCGTAATGGTTGGTTATTTCTTAGCGAAAAACAGAGACTTCGAAAACCCATTGGCAGCATCAATGCTATCATTAGTTTCTTTAATTGTTATGATGCCAAATACAATTTCTGCCGTTCCTGATGGCGCAAAAGATGCCGTGAATATTTCAGGCGTTCTTTCATTTAACAACACAGGTACAGGCGCAATGTTCGCAGGGGTTATCGTAGCGATTATTGCAACAGAACTATTCATCAAATTATCAAACGTTAAAGCATTGCAAATTAACCTTGGAGACAACATTCCACCAGCAGTTGGTAAATCATTTAGCGTATTACTTCCAGTAATGACAGTTATTTCATTATTCGGGGTTGTATCAGCATTATTATTCAACATGTTTGGAACAAACTTAATCTCAATTATTACAGTCTTCATCCAAGAACCAATTCGTCATATTGGTACAAGCTTAATTGGGGTAATCATTATTTACTCTCTAGGAAATATGTTATGGCTATTTGGTATTCACCAAGCCGTTATTTACAGTGCAATCCTAGAACCATTACTATTAATTAACATTACTGAAAACATCGCTGCAGCAAACAATGGACAAGCGATTCCACATATCATCAACTTATCTCAAGTTCAAACATTCGCGTTAATGGGTGGTAGTGGATCTACATTATGTTTATTAGTGGCAACATTCTTAGTGAGCCGCAACGCTGCTTCTAAAAACGTAGCTAAATTATCATTTGGACCTGGACTCTTCAACATCAATGAACCTGTATTATTCGGTTACCCAATCGTTTATAACATTTCATTAGCGATTCCATTTATCGCAGTCCCAGCTCTTGGTATTTTAATCAGCTACTTAGCAACAGCTGCAGGCTTCATGAGCCCAGCATTTGTACAAGTTCCATGGACTACACCAGTATTCTTAAATGCATGGTTAGCAACAGCAGGGGACTTCAGAGCAATTCTCGTTCAATTAGTCATCTTTGCACTTGGAGTTCTTCTATACATTCCATTTATCAAAGTTAATGATAAAGTTGTTGAACAAGAAATGAAGGGATAAGATTATGAAACAAATTTTATTAGTATGTAACGCGGGAATGTCGACGAGTATGCTTGTTAAAAAGATGCAACAAAGCGCGACTGAACGTGGGATTGAAGTTTCAATTGAAGCAAAATCCATTACAGAAGCGAAAAAGAATATCCATGAAGCGGATGTTATTCTCATTGGACCACAAATTCGTTATGAGTTACCTGCAGTAAAAGAAATCGCAGGAGATATTCCAGTAGATGCGATTGATATGCGTGACTACGGAATGATGAACGGTCCTAAAGTATTAGACCAAGCCTTAGCGTTGATAGGAGAGTAATATGACCGAAGAAATGGAACTCATCTGTTTCCAACTGATTGCCAATAGTGGTGCAGCCAAATCCTCTTTTGTAGAAGCCATTCAATTGGCTAAAAAAGGGCAGTTTGAAGACGCCAATGCAAAACTTGTGGAAGCAGAAGAAGCCTTTGTTCAGGCGCATAAAATTCACGCAGAGCTCATTCAAAAAGAGGCCAGCGGAGAAAAAACAGAATTTTCATTGCTGTTCATGCATGCCGAAGACCAAATGGCTTCAACGGAAATCGTACAGTTATTAGCGCAAGAACTAATTGAACTGTACCGCGATAAACACGCACAATAAGAATTTTAGAAGACACAGATTGGCTCTCTGCTGATCTGTGTTTTTATTAAAACCTTAGAAAGATAAGATTCCAAAGAAGCTCACGGATTCTATAATAGCAGTAACGTGAAGTGCATCGAATGTGAACTACTTGGAGAAGGGACTTGTCCCGTACTCCGAGTTTGAAGCTTCGAAGGTGTAAGACTTCGGCTTACACCGGTGCAACGTTACAGCTA
>CALCML010000010.1 GCA_937967765.1 uncultured Carnobacterium sp. | reverse complement strand
TCTGCTGGAGGTGGTGTCATATAATCACCAAATGCTGTTTTTAAGTAAGCATCATATCCAACTGGAATTGGCATTTCCGTTTGTTCAAATGGTACAAATAGCGCTGATTCAAAGCTTTCGATTGGATATTTGTTCTTCATGTATCCAGGCCCTGCACAAAGTTCTGTGATTCCATCACTTTCTTCACGTGTGTACTTTGTCATCTCGCGCTGCGCTTTGCTCCAAATCTTATAGCGTAATGAACGCGTTGGGAATAGTCCTAACAAGAATAAGCTTCCCCACTTCATTAATCCTCCATGCTTTTCTGGCACTGTTTGTGCGCGGAATAATGAGTAAATCAACGCCCAGCGGACTTGCTTCTTACGTTCTGCTTCTGATTTTGGATAATAATCTAGAGGTAGGATATCAATCGCTAAGCCGTGCGGAACATCTAAGTCCGCTTGATAAGGCTTCACACATGTCGTTTCTTTATCACGAATTGTCACGAACAAATTACGGTCTAAGTAATGTTCGTCACTGTTTGACATCACGTAACGCTCATCTGCTTCTTTTGGCCACAATTCGATTAATTTCTCATAATCTTTTCGTGGCATAAAGAAATCTAAATCATCATCCCAAGGGATAAAGCCTTTATGGCGAAGTGCTCCAATGGCCCCACCACCGCATAAATAACATAATAATTCATGTTGCTTACAAAATGACACAAAGTATTCAGCCATTTCTAAACATTTCTCTTGTAATGGTTCCATGTTTTCCTCACTTTCTAAATATCCCATTTAGCCACTGTTTTAAATGGCGTTAATTTATCTTCCTCGAAGAAATGATAAATATCTTTCATCTCTTGAATTGGATTTGATTCAAAAATAATTAAATTCAAACGTGCATGTACTTTTGGATCTGCCATAAATTGAACAGCCTCTTCAAAGTCCTTGCGCCCTGAACGAGAGCTTCCGACCCAAGTCAATCCTTTTTCAAGAATGTCACGTGTGTTTAATGGTACTTCGAACTCGCT
>CALCML010000009.1 GCA_937967765.1 uncultured Carnobacterium sp. | reverse complement strand
GCATCTGTATGGAAATAAGTTGGCGTGTATTTTAATAAAGCAGCAATCTCTTCAATTGGGAATCTTGCGCCTGTTTCATTATTGACCGTCATAATTGAAACTAGACGTGTGTCCTCTCTTAAAGCCTGCTCAATTTCAGAAACTGTCACAATGCCATCTTTATTTGGAGCTAAATACGTCACGTCAAAGCCTTCCTGTTCTAAAAATTCAGCTGGTTTTCGAACAGAAGGATGCTCTACTGCAGAAACAATGATATGCCCTTTTTCTTTTGCGAAATGCTCACGAATACTCTCGAATACTAAGTTATTTCCTTCAGAACCTGAACTTGTAAAGATAATGGCATCGTGTGGAGATGCTTGTAGTTCTGATAAAATAGCTTTCTTCACACGTTCGATTTTTTGCTTTTGTTCACGACCAATGCGATAGACACTAGACGGATTCCCAAAAGAAGCCATTTCCTTTGTAATCACTTCTAATACTTCCGCATTTACTGGCGTCGTTGCTGCATAATCTAAGTAATTCACCTTGCACTCTCCTCACTTTCAAACAATACTATTATACGGGATGACTATTAATTGTCCTAATAAGTTGTTTTAATCTTTCCTATTATATCATTCTTTCAACTTATGATACACTAAACATAAAGAAATTTAAGGAGGAACTGTCATGAACCATCAACCGCTCGCTTACCGTATGCGACCTCGTACGATTGACGAAGTGATTGGTCAAGAGCATCTTGTCTCTCCTGGAAAAATCATCAATCGCATGGTTGTGGCCAAACAATTATCATCCATGATTTTATATGGGCCTCCAGGAACTGGGAAAACAAGTATCGCTAGCGCTATTAGTGGAAGTACAAAAGTTGCTTTTAGACAGCTAAACGCAGCCACCGATACAAAAAAGGACTTACAAATTGTTGCTGAAGAAGCAAAGATGTCTGGTAGCGTCATTTTACTACTCGATGAAATCCATCGCCTTGATAAAACGAAACAAGACTTCTTATTACCACATTTGGAAAATGGTCGAATTATTTTAGTCGGAGCAACCACTGAGAATCCATATATTTCGATTAACCCAGCGATTCGTAGTCGGACTCAAATCTTTGAACTAAAACCTCTTTCTTCAGAGGATATTCAAAAAGCACTCTTAAAGGCTATCGAAGACGAAGAACGTGGACTCGGAAAACTTGATTTAGAAGTCACAGAAGAAGCCTTAAATCACTTTGCAAGTAGTACTAACGGAGACGTTAGAAGCGCTCTAAACGCTCTAGAACTTGCCGCTAAATCAACTGAAGCTAGTGACGATGGAAAGATTCATATCACCATTCAAATTGCAGAAGAATGTATCCAACGAAAAGCACTATCCTATGATAAAGATGGTGACCAACATTACGATGTTATCTCTGCTCTTCAAAAATCGATTCGAGGATCAGACGTGAATGCAGCCTTGCATTATGCTGCTCGTTTAATGGAAGCTGGAGACTTAACAAGCTTAATGAGACGACTCTTAGTCATTGCCTACGAAGATATTGGACTCGGTAATCCACAAGGTGCCGCTCGTGCTGTATCAGCTGTACAAGCTGCGGAACGTCTTGGTCTACCAGAAGCTAGAATTCCACTTGCGAATGCCATTATCGAACTCGCCCTTTCGCCTAAATCAAACACAGCCATTCGTTCAATCGACAGTGCCTTGTCTGACGTTAGAAAAGGACGTGCAGTTAGCATTCCAGACCACTTAAAAGATGCTCACTATTCAGGCGCTCAAAAATTGGGACGAGGTGTTGGATACAAGTATCCACATGACTATCCAGGACACTTCGTGAAGCAACAATACTTGCCAGATGCGCTTAAAAATGAAGAGTATTTTAAAGCAGAAGCAACCTCTTCTTATGAGGATGCATTGATAAAACAATACCAAAAATACAGTCAAAAATAATTAGTGATTTCTTAAGAAATCGGTACCAAACTTTTATTGCAATTGCCCTTTTCATGTGCTACTATAATGACATAGAGATCTAAGATGTGCGCGGTATTTACTAAGTGTTGACCGAACAATTTACGACTTTTTAGGGATTCAGATTGATATTACAGATAACAAGCCCTTTCACTTGGTAGTTAGGAAGTAATACATAGAAGCCCACCTGCTTTAGATGCGGGTTCAAACTAACAAATACATCAAACGGCATCGTTGGAAATCTATATAAAGTTATTAACTTTAGGCCACTCTTCGTGAGTGGTTTTTCTTTTTGCCGAAATCCCTATATTATCCGTTTTGGTTCCCTTTTCATTCGCTTTATTTAGGTGTATAATAAGAGTATCAAGAATAAGGATGTGATTTTATGTTTCATGAATATGAAAAAATTCTCGTTCCAATCGATGGTTCTAAGGAAGCAAAACTAGCCTTTGACAAAGCCATTGAAGTTGCTAAACGAAATCATGCAAAGCTTGTGTTAGCACACGTTATCGATACTCGTTCACTTCAAACTCCTACTGGATTTGAAGGCAATTTCTCAGACGAGATTCGTAAACAAGCTGAAAACTTATTTACTGAATATGTAGAAGTTGCTAAGGCTCATAACTTCACAGATGTGGAAACCGTTCTTGAATACGGTTCTCCTAAAGTGGTTATTTCTAAACAATTAACGAAAGATTACGGAATCGACCTTATTATGATGGGCGCTACTGGTTTGAATGCGGTGGAACGTCTCTTCATCGGTTCAGTATCTGAATATGTGATTCGTAATGCTTCTTGCGATGTTCTTGTCGTAAGAACGGACTTAGAAAACAAACGTCCTTAATCCTTTTAACCAAATAAATAAGCACAGGATTTCTCCTGTGCTTTCTTTTTTTATTGATTTTTGGTGTCGAGTAAGATGGTTACTGGCCCATCATTTACAAGACTGACTTGCATATCCGCCCCAAACTCTCCTGTTTCAACAATTAACCCATACTCCGTGCGTAGGATTTCATTGAATTCTTCGTAAAGCTGATTGGCAGCTTCAGGACTAGCAGCTCCTGTAAAAGAAGGTCTATTTCCTTTTTTCGTATCTGCAAACAATGTAAACTGCGAAACGGATAAAATCTTTCCGCCGACTTGATCAAT
>CALCML010000008.1 GCA_937967765.1 uncultured Carnobacterium sp. | reverse complement strand
GGGCTTTCGATGGGTGGATACGGGGCGCTTCGAAACGGCATCAAATATCCCGACACCTTTAGCGTCATAGGGGCGTTCTCTGGAGCGATTAAGAAACAGGCACTTCCACCAGAGGAGATTCCAGAAGCACCGTTCTTTTTAAGAAAAAGCTTTTTGGAGGCGGTCTTCAAAGATGAGGAGACCTTTGTGGCAGAAGGCAATCAGTTGTATCATGCCGTCCAAACAATGGAGCGTAAGGATGCGCTCTCGGTCTTTATGGCATGTGGCACGGAAGATTGGCTTTTGGAAGACAACCGTAGCTACAGCAGCTTTTTGAAAGAACAAGGAGTGTCGCTAACGTATCAAGAACACGCTGGCGGACACGAATGGGATTTCTGGGACTGGGCGATGAAGCAGTTCTTAGACTGGTGGATTCCAGAAGATGCAGACCAAGGCGTGTCTAGCGGGAACGTGAAATCGTAAGACGAGCGCGATATTGTTGCAAGCGTCGGGTTTGAATGGTAGAATATTTTGTATATTAGAGCGATGAACAAGAGGAGTAAAATGACTTTGTTTACGAGAGAGGGAAGACTTGGTGCAACTTCCTAGCAAATTCATTTGAAGGTAGCTTGTGAGCTTACTCTACGAAAAGAAGTAATAGAGTACGGAGACGACACTTCGTTACCAACATCGAGGCGTAATGAATGATTACGCGAATATTAGGTGGTACCACGAATTTAATCGTCCTATGGAGAGTGTCTTCATAGGATTTTTTTATTGGACACAAACAAGATACAAGGAGGAAAATCAATGGCTAAAGAAATGTCATCTAAGTTTCAACCACAAGAAGTTGAAGCTGGTAAATATCAATGGTGGGTTGATTCAGGCGTCTTCCATCCAAATGAAGATCCAAACGCTGAACCTTATTCAATCGTTATCCCGCCACCAAACGTAACAGGGAAATTACACTTAGGACATGCTTGGGACGTAACGTTACAAGACATGATTATCCGTCAAAAACGCATGCAAGGGTTCGACACTTTATGGTTACCAGGGATGGACCATGCGGGGATCGCAACTCAAGCAAAAGTAGAAGAAAAATTACGCGGGGAAGGCTTATCTCGTTATGACCTTGGCCGTGAGAAGTTCCTTGAACAAACATGGGAATGGAAGGAAGAATATGCCAGCCATATCCGTGAACAATGGGCAAAAATGGGGATTTCTGTAGACTACCGCAGAGAACGTTTCACATTAGATAAAGGGTTATCTGACGCCGTGAAGAAAGTCTTCGTTACTTTATACGAAAAAGGCTTAATCTACCGTGGTGAGTACATCATCAACTGGGACCCTAAAGCGAAAACGTCATTATCTGATATCGAAGTAATTCATAAAGACGTAGAAGGTGCGTTCTATCATATGAACTACCCTCTAGCAGACGGAAGTGGATTCCTAGAAATCGCAACAACTCGTCCAGAAACACTTCTTGGAGATACAGCGGTTGCGGTTCACCCAGACGATGAACGTTACCAAGCATTAATCGGTAAAACAGTTATCTTGCCGTTAGTGAACCGCGAGATTCCAATCATCGCTGACGAATACGTGGAGCAAGATTTCGGAACAGGGGTTGTAAAAATCACTCCAGCGCATGACCCGAACGACTTTGAAGTAGGGAACCGTCACAACTTACCACGTATTAACGTGATGAACGATGATGCGACGATGAACGAGTTAGCCGGTAAATACGAAGGCATGGACCGTTTTGCGGCGCGTAAAGCTATCGTGAAAGATTTAGAAGAAGCTGGCCTTCTTGTGAAAATCGAAAAACATTTACACAGCGTTGGACACTCAGAACGTACAGATGTAGTGGTTGAACCACGTCTTTCAAAACAATGGTTCGTTAAAATGGGACCTTTAGCAGAGCAAGCCATCAATGCGCAACGTGAAGAAGGCGACAATACTGTAAACTTCTACCCACCACGTTTCAATGATGCGTACTTACGTTGGATGGAAAACATTCACGACTGGGTAATTTCACGTCAATTATGGTGGGGACACCAAATTCCAGCTTGGTATCATAAAGAAACAGGCGAAGTCTATGTAGGCATGGAAGCGCCAAGCGATATCGAAAACTGGACACAAGATCCAGACGTATTAGATACTTGGTTCTCATCTGCGTTATGGCCATTTTCAACTATGGGTTGGCCAGACGAAAATGCAGCGGACTACAAACGTTATTATCCAACAAACACACTTGTAACAGGATACGACATCCTTACTTTCTGGGTAAGCCGTATGATGTTCCAAGGGTTAGAATTTACAGGCAAACGTCCATTCAAGAACGTTTTAATTCACGGATTGATTCGTGATAGCCAAGGACGTAAGATGAGTAAGTCTCTTGGTAACGGGGTTGACCCGATGGAAGTCATCGAGCAATATGGTGCCGATGCGCTTCGTTGGTTCTTAGCAAACGGTTCTGCTCCAGGGCAAGACGTTCGTTACTCAACAGACAAGATGGATGCTGCATGGAACTTCATCAACAAGATTTGGAACGCAAGCCGTTACGCATTAATGAACGTGGGCGACTTAACAGCGGACCAAGTGGATATCACTGGTGAGAAGACTCTTGCAGATAAATGGATTTTAACACGCTTGAATCAAACGATTGGCAAAGTGACAGAACTCTTCGAGAAATTCGAATTCGGTGAAGCAGGACGTCTCTTATATCGCTTCATCTGGGATGATTTCTGTGACTGGTATATCGAAATGTCGAAAGAAACATTAGCAGGGGACGACGAAGCTGCGAAATTAACAACACGTAGCATTCTTGTATATGTATTAGACAACACATTACGTCTATTACACCCAATCATGCCTTTCGTGACAGAAGAAATCTGGCAATCTGTTCCTCACGTTGGGGAATCATTAGTGGTCGCAACTTACCCAACTGTTCACCCAGAACAAATGGACGAAAAAGCAGCCGAAGAAATGGAATTCTTAATGGACTTCATCCGTTCAGTACGTACGGTTCGTAACGAAATGAACACACCATTATCAAAACCAATTAACATCATTGCGAAAGTGAGCGACGCAGCGCACTACGCAATCTTGAAAGAAAACGAATCTTACATTGCACGCTTCTCAAATCCAGAAGAATTCGTGTATGGTGAAGACGTTGAAGCGCCATCTGATGCGGTAACTTCAGTTATCACAGGTGCTGAAATTTACTTACCATTAGCAGGGCTAATCAACATCGAAGACGAAATCGCTCGTCTTGAAAAAGAAGCAGAGAAATTGCAACAAGAAGTGGATCGTGTCGAGAAGAAATTATCGAACGAGAAATTTGTGGCAAAAGCTCCTGCAGCGGTTGTTGAAGCTGAACGTGCAAAAGGTGCGGACTATCAAGCACAACGCGAAGCAGTATTAGAACGTATCGCAACATTGAAGAAAATCTAATCCGTTTGAACGGCGCAGAGAGCGTATGAAGTGTCATGCGCTCTCTTTTGTATGTTCCGGTGGGCAATTTTCTGTTATGATAAATGAGGAAAACAGGAGGTGAGTGAATGATTCAAGAGTGGTTAAAAAAGAGCGAGAGTATTCCGCGTAAA
>CALCML010000007.1 GCA_937967765.1 uncultured Carnobacterium sp. | reverse complement strand
AATGTTCCTGAATTCATTTAGAAAAACTAAAAACTAGTCTTCTTTCAGGAAATCTACGTCACTATTCCGACCGATTTCAAAGACGCGCGATGTTTCTTTACGCAATTCGATATTGTTTTGATAGTCTTGTTTAAACATACAACTGTATAGAACATCGAGAACATACGTAATGGAGGCGTCATTGGCAAAGGTCGCAATTTTAGAGTAGAGACGTTCGCGAGAGGAGATACGAAGAATGCAATCGGCGACGCTCGACATGCTATTTTCACCAATACTTGTGATCAAGACAATCGGGATTTTGCGAGCTTTCAAAATATTAACAACGCGCATTAAGGTTTCCGTTTCCCCAGAGTAGCTGACCACAAGAGCGCACTCGTCGGGTTCCATTAACGTTGCAGCATAATTTCCTTCCCCTTGGCGCGAATGGACACGAACTTGTTTCCGAATGCGTTCCATATTATAGCGAAACTCTTCAGTAATTAATAAATTATTGGATACTGCAAATAAATGAATCGCTTTTGAATCGTTGAAAATTTGAATCGCCTTTTGTAAATCTGCAAAATTGAGGAGAGAGCTTGTTTCCTGAATCGCTTCTTGTTCTAAGAGTGCAATTTTTTTTGCAATCGTAATGAAGTTATCTTCCTCTTGAAACGGATAATTGGCATCAATCGTACCAGGAGCACTTGATAAGTAAGTCAGCTCATCGATATAAGCCTTTTTGAAGTCGCTCCAACCGTTGAAATTGAGACGCTTTGCTACTTTTACAATAGTAGATTTGGAACTAAAGGTTTCTTGCGCGATGTCGCTGGTAGATTTATTCTCGATATTTAATTGTTCTCGCTTCAAGTAGTCTACAATCATTTGTTCGCTATGAGAGAACTTAATATGATCCATACGTTCAGTAATTAGCATAAATTCGCCTTTCTTATGTGAAAATGAGAACAGTGTTTTTTCAAATCGAATGAAAACGAAATGAAAGAGTGAACGCTGTTCAGAAATATAGTTTTTTATATAATTGTGATAGTGTTTTCTTTCTTATGATGGTACCATAAATGCTGTAAAGAGTGAAGGGAAGGTTCCTTCAAAAATAAGCAAAAGAGGTGCAGTATGAGCTATCAAGATTTAGCAAAAGAAATTCTATCGCAAGTCGGTGGAAAAGAGAATATTCAACAATTAACACACTGTGCAACACGTCTTCGTTTCGTGTTAAATGACAACTCTAAGGCAAACACAGATGCGCTTAAGAAAACAAAAGGTGTTGTAGGCGTTGCTGAAGCAGGTGGACAATATCAAGTCATCATCGGTAGTGACGTTCAAAGTGTATATCGTCCATTGATGGAATTAGCAGGCTTAAAAGAGGATGCTAGTACAAATGCAGATGAACCACATCAATCACCACTAGCAAAAGTTTTAGCAGTTATTTCTGGTATTTTCACACCAATCTTACCAATCATTACCGCTGCTGGTATGATTAAAGCCGTTCTTTCTATTTTAGTCGTCTTCAAAATCGTGACAACGAAAGACCAAAACTATCAAGTATTAAACTTCATTGGAGATGCAGGTTTCTACTTCTTACCAGTCTTCCTTGGGGGAACAGCTGCAAAACAATTTAAAACAAATACTTACTTAGGGATGTTAATGGGGGCAACACTCTTACACCCAACATTCACAGCAATGGTTGCGAACTTTAAAGAGACAGGGGCTGGAATTGAATTATTTGGAATTCCATTCTCTCCAGTAGGCTACTCATCAACTGTTATTCCAGTGATTTTAGGCGTATGGTTTATGAGCTATGTAGAACGCTTTGCAGATCGCATTTCACCAAAAGCAATCAAGTTCTTCTCAGTGCCATTAATCACAGCATTAATTACTTCAATCGTAATGTTCTCAGCATTAGGTCCAATTGGATCTATTATCGGTCAATACTTAGGAGACTTCTTCAAATGGTTAGAAACATTTGGCCCATGGGTAGTACCAACAGTTGTCGGTATCTTTAGTCCATTCCTTGTAATGACAGGAACTCACTACGGGTTAGTCTCTATCGGTATCAACAACCGTATGACTCTCGGATATGATACAGTTGCCCAACCAGGGATGTTAGCTTCAAACGTTGCTCAAGGTGGAGCAGCACTTGCGATTGCATTCAAAACAAAAGACACAGATAAAAAAGCTCTTGCGACTTCAGCAGGGATTACAGCGGTCTTCGGTATTACAGAACCAGCGTTATACGGGGTTACATTACAAAATCGTGCTGCAATGATTGGAACAATGGTTGCCGGTGGGATTGCCGGATTCTTCCTTGGAATTATGAATGCTCGTAACTTTACAGGTGGTTCTCCAGGGCTATTAACCATCATGGCTTATGTTGGAGAAAACACATTCTATTACTTATACGTTGCAATTGCAGGGTTAATCCTTTCAGTAGTACTTTCATTCATCGTTACGTACTTCTTGTATAAAGATGACGAATCAATTGAATCAACTCCTGAAGAAGTAGTACCAACAGAAGCACTTGCTGCACCAGTAGCAGGAAAGGTCGTTCCTTTATCAAAAGTAGAAGATGAGATTTTCTCTTCAGAAATGTTAGGAAAAGGAATTGCTATTTTACCAGAAGAAAATATCGTAAAATCACCAGTCAAAGGTGAAATTGTAACAATTTTTGATACACAACATGCCATCGGTTTAAAAACAGATGATGACGTAGAAGTGTTAATCCATATCGGAATCGACACTGTAAACTTAAAAGGTCAACACTTCAACGCTTTAGCAAAAGTTGGGGACCGTGTAGAAGTCGGTACACCGATTATGGAAGTTGACTTCGCAGCCGTTAAAGAAGCTGGATATGATATCATCACTCCAGTTATCGTAACGAATACAGCAGCATTCAAAAATATTCTTGGAACAGATCAAGAACATGCAACAAGTGGAGATTTAGTCGTTACAATCGAACGTTAATATAAAAGGAAGGAGAGTAGATTTTCAGCAAAGAAGACTACTCTTTCTTCATGAATTGGAGGTTAAACAAATGGCAAGATTACAAGATGGATTTTTATGGGGTGGCGCAACAGCTGCCAATCAAGTAGAAGGTGGTTATAACGAAGGTGGAAAAGGCCTTGCGTCAGTAGATGTGATTCCAAAAGGTGAGTTTCGTTTTCCAATCATGCGTGGAGAAATGAGCTACAAAGATTTACCAGAAGACAGCTACTACCCAGCGCGTGAAGCAGTCGACTTTTACCACCATTGGGAAGAAGACTTAGATTTAATGGCGGAAATGGGCTTTAAGGCGTACCGTTTTTCAGTTTCTTGGGCACGTATTTTCCCAACAGGAATCGAAGAGACTCCAAATGAAGAAGGGTTACGTTTCTACGAACAAATCGTGGATGGATTGATTGCACGTGGCATTGAGCCTGTTGTGACACTCTGCCACTTTGATATTCCACTTTATTTAGTAGACACTTACGGATCTTGGAAGAACCGTAAAGTAGTGTATTGCTATGTGAAGTTCTGTAAAGCGTTGTTTGAACGTTTCGGAAAAAAAGTTAAATACTACATGACATTTAACGAAATCAACATGATTTTACACTTGCCATTCCTAGGAGCTGGACTTCCTTTTGAAGAAGGGGAAAACAAAACACAAGGGATTTACCAAGCAGCTCACCATGAACTTGTAGCAAGTGCACTCGTTACAAAATTAGCCAAAGAATACAATCCAGATGTTCAAATCGGATGTATGATTGCGGCAGGACAATATTATGCACAAACATGTCATCCTAACGATGTCTTAGATTCAATGGAGAAAAATCGTAACAATTTCTTCTTTGTAGATGTGCAATCACGTGGGGAATATCCTCGCTACGCATTGAAATTCATGGAACGTGAAGGCATTAAACTAGAGATTGCTGAAGGAGACTTGGAAATCTTAAAAGAGAATACAGTTGATTTTATCGATAACTATGATGCTAATGAGCGAGAACCAATAGTCCTTCCTGCTCGTTTTCCAAACCTTTTGGTCAAT
>CALCML010000006.1 GCA_937967765.1 uncultured Carnobacterium sp. | reverse complement strand
TTCAATCGGGAGCACGATTTTGATGGCTATTTTCACCAGACAAGCCTCTCTAATAAAGTAAAATCTCAATCCGATTGCTTACCTTTAGAAGTATACGAAAAGCGCCTAGTTTTGTCAACTATTCGCATGTCCTTCTTCTTTTAACGGAAGGTGTAAATACACTCTCGTATATGCATTAGGCTCAGATTCAATTTCCATCGAAAAAGCTTCTCCGAAGAAGAGCGTCAATCGTTCTTTGATATTCTTAATACCAACTCCACCAAGTTCTTTTGTACTCGTTGTATTTTCTTTTATTCCTACCCCATTATCCGCAATACAAATATCTATAAAAGTATCTCTTTTAGACACAGTAATCGTAATTTTCCCAGGGCGCTCTGACTCTTTAATGCCGTGATAGATAGCATTTTCTACGAGTGGCTGCAGAACGATTTTTGGAAGCTTGATATCAGGAATATCATCAGGTTCGAAAATAGTATATTCCAATTTATCTCCATATCGTTCCTTTTGAATAAACAGATATTGACGGACATGCTCGATTTCTTGGCGTAAGGTCACTATTTCTTCTCCAGCATTCAAGGAAAGTCTAAAGTAATTAGAGAGCGCCTTCGTAATGTCTACTACCTTTTGATGGTCTTGAAATTCTGCCATCCAAATAATGGTATCTAGCGTATTATACAAGAAGTGCGGATTAATTTGACTCGTTAACGCCTTTAATTCATAGATGCGGGTCAATGCTTCTTGCTCTTTTTCTTCCTTCATTAAAGTCTCGATTCTCTCGAGCATCTGATTAAAGGTACCTGCTAGCGCTTGGAATTCTTGAGCTCCTTTTTGTTCTGCTCGAATGGTCGTATCGCCTTCTTCTACTCGTCTCATCACTTGCCCTAGTTTTTTAACAGGTAGTAATTGATAACGAATCAATGTAAAAATACCCAACATACAAATGAGCAAGCTAAGGACTCCAACAACACTGACAATCCCAAGTAGTTTTACAGAGTCTTCTTTAAACCGACTAAATGAGCTAACACCTACTAAGATCCAATCGCTATTTTCAATAGGGCTTTTATGAACAAAAAAATCATCAGACACCATTGAATCCATCGGACTATTGGATATTTCTTGTACCGACATTTGCTTATCAACTGACTCGAAAGCCTCCGAATCCGGATGATAAATAAGTGTACCGTCCTTTTGGATGACAAAGGCATACCCATTTTCCCCTAGAGAAAGTTCTTTCACATATTTTTCTAGTTCGTGATAATCCACATCTAAGCGGATAACGCCGAGATTTTCTCCTGTGTTGCTTTTCACTTCCTGACTAATAGAAATCACGATTTGATTATTTTGATTCTTGATAGACTGAATGATTGGGACATTCGAGTGTTCTAGAGCATCTTGATACCATTTTTGGGCCATCATATCCGCTGAAGTCACCATTTCCTCTTCCATCCCGGTCGTAATTAATCTTCCATCTTTCGTCACCAATCGTATCGATACAAAATCCGGATGACTCTTCAACATTGTCTCAAGCCATTCATGGATTGCCGTTTCATTTTCAGCTGTTGTTTGACTGGCAAAGTCCTTAATTGCCTGCGACTGTGATAAAGATCTTGAAGTAGATTTTAAATTCGAAACGTACTGTTCGATATACTTGGAACTTGTATCAATCTCATGAATGGTATGGTCTTCTACTTCACGATGAAAAACCTCGCTACTCTTTATAAAATAGAAGCTTCCAATTAAAACGACCATGACAAAAAGCATGATACTTAAATAGGCAAATAATCTTGTTGCAAGGGACTGTTTTTTCATATTTTTGCCCCACTTCTAAAACTTTTAGGGGAAACGCCGACAATCGACTTGAATCGATAAGAGAAATAGTTCATATCTTCTATTCCAACGGCTAAAGCCACCTCATAAATCTTCATGTCGGTTGATAATAAGAGACGCTTTGCTCTTTGAATCCGTTGCTGAGTCACATACTCTTGAAAGGACATTCCAAGTTCTTTTTTGATTAAAAGGCTAAGGTAGTTTGTACTGAATCCTAATTGCTTTGCAAGTTCACCTAGCGCTAAATTTGGATTAGTTAATTGCTCTAAAATCAGCTTCTCGAAATGCTGAGTTCCTGAAGAGGAATCCTCTTCACTTGCTAATGCCAATAGTTCGCGTTGGCGCTTTTCTTCGTTTAGTTTGGATACAACTTTCACCAATAAAGCTTCGATTTCTGATTTCGTTACTGGCTTTAAAATATAATCTTCTACTCCAATTTTCACTGCAGATAATAAATAATCTACATAATCATACCCTGTTAAGAAGATAATTCTCATTTGCGGATATTCTGTTCTTACCAACTGCGCAAGAGTAATGCCATCCATTTTCGGCATATTAATATCTGTCAGTAAAATATCCGGCGCTTCTTCTCGTATTTTTTCCAGTGCTTGCTCCCCATTTTCTACTTCCTGAACCGTTGAAATTCCCAGCGATTCAAAATCAATTAAGGATGCAATCCCTCTACGAATAATTGGTTCATCTTCAACTATTAAGATTGAATACATCTTATTTCCCTCCTTTCTCTATTATACTTCTATTCATAACGGTTTTAAATCTATTTTTACTCAAAAAAAGTGCTTCTCTAAAGGAGAATAACTTAGAGAAGCACTGAGTGGTTATTTGACGAAATCGACTAAATAACCATATCCCTTTGCTTCCATCTCATTGAGTGGGATGAATTTGATGGAAGCACTATTGATACAAAAACGAAGTCCACCTTTTTCTTTCGGACCATCTTCAAAAACATGTCCAAGGTGTGAATCGGCTACCCTACTTCGAACTTCAACACGTTTCATATTGAAACTATTATCCTCATGATAGGTCACAACTTCCGAAGAAATTGGTTTTGAAAAACTTGGCCAGCCGCAGCCAGAATCAAATTTATCTTTTGAAGAAAAGAGCGGTTCGCCTGTAACTACATCTACATAAATTCCTTGTTCATGATTATCCCAGTATTCATTTGAAAATGCTCTTTCCGTTTTATTTTCACGAGTAACTGCGTATTGTTCCTTCGTAAGTGTTGCTTTTAGAGTCTCTTCATCAGGTAGTGGATAAAGACTGGCATCAATTACAGGGTCACTCGCCTTTTTAACGTCAATGTGGCAATATCCATTTGGATTCTTCTTCAAGTAATCTTGATGATAATCTTCTGCTACCACAAAATTTTTCAAAGGTTCCGTCTCAACGGCTAATTTCTTACCAAAGGATTCTTCTTTTTCCTTCATGACTTGTTGAATAATGGCGCTATCTGCCTCATCAACATAATAAATACCCGTACGATATTGTCTTCCTGTATCATTTCCCTGTTTATTCACAGAAAATGGATCAATGACTCTAAAGTAATACAACAATAACTCGCGTAGGGAAATTTTATCAGCATCATAAGTAACATGAATCGTTTCCGCATGGTCGGTATCATGAATGAGCTGATAATTGGTTGTTTCAACCTTTCCATTCGCGTATCCACTAACAACATCAATAACACCATTAATTCTGGAAAAGTATTCTTCTAATCCCCAAAAACATCCGCCTGCTAAATATATCTCTTTCATATGTTCACCTTCCTTTTTCATTTCACTTGTAGTGCTATCTGTTTCCATTAGTTTGGTTACCTTATTGGAGATTTCATCAGCCTTTGAATCCTTTGCAAGGGTACCTCCTTTGGCAAAATAAAGCACTCCTAAAAGAATGATGACTACAGCAAAGAGTGTCACCACTAATTTTTTATCCATAGAGAACTCTCCTTTCTTATAGGCTTTCTAGCGTTTTTACGATATCGTCATTAGAAACGTGTCCTGGTTGAACTCTGACAACTTTTCCATTAGCATCGATAAATGCTGAGGTTGGATAGCCAACAACTCCAAGTTTCTTCAAGAATTGACCGTCTTTATCTACGAGTACTGGTAATGAATGGTAGTCTACCCCGTCAAACCATTTTTTGAAGTCCTCTAAAGATTTTTCGCGGTTCACACCAGGTGCAATGACTGTAAGAATCACTGAATCTTTTGGTGGCATTTCAGAAAGTTGAGTAATGTCCGCTAGTCCAGATAGACAAATTGGGCACCATGAAGCCCAGAATTTTATATAAACTTTTTTCCCTTTATAGTCTGCTAGTGAAACTTGTTTCCCATCTAAAGTTGTAAAGGTAGCCTGTGTCATATCGTCCATTTCTCCCATCTTTTTGTCCATCTTCTCATCTTTTGAACTCATGTTATCCATCTTCTCATCTTTTGAACTCATGTTATCCATTTTATCCATTTTTTCACCACTCATCGAGCTCATCATTTCAGTGGTTTCTTTCATGTCTTTATTATCCATGCCCATTTGTGAATTTTGACAAGCTCCTAAAAGCAATGTACTAAATAATGCAATCATCAATTTTGTTTTCATTTTCATTCCTCCTAATTTTTAATGGAAAACTTGTGATAGTTGGGAAAAGATAATCGATGCTCCCATCAAAACAATCACGAGTCCTCCGATTTTTTTAAGTAATAATAATCGTTTTTTTGCAAGGTTAAACCATTTAAATGCTACGGTTGAAGCAGCTGATAAGATTAAAAACGGAATGGCCAATCCTAATATATATAAGCAAAGTAAGAAAATACCATAAGTGATACTGGCTTGTTGCGTGGAGATAAGCGTTAGGACCGCACTTAGTACTGGTCCCACACAAGGTGTCCATCCGAAGCTGAAGCTGAGTCCTAATAAGTAACTACTCCAAAGCGATTTTTTATCTTTGATTTCAAACTGAACTGTTTTTTGTTTTTGTAAAAATAGTAAATGGAACAGTTCCATTTGGTGCAATCCCAATAGCACAATCACGACTCCCAGTGTGATATTAAACCAAGGATTGTAAATCAGACTTCCTAATGCAGTTGCCGCAAACCCTAAGAAGAAAAAGACTGTTGAAATGCCTGCAATAAAGATGACTGTACGAATCATTGGCTTCCAATAGATCTCTAATCTCCCAATCTTCAGGTGAGGCCCTTCTTGTTCACTCATTAAAACACCAAAATAGACTGGAAACAGCGGTAGCACGCACGGAGAAAAAAACGAGAATAAGCCCGCTAAAAATACGCTTCCCCATAATACAAAATCCATAAAATCCCTCCTTCATTTGTATCTTTAGTATACTTCTGGAAGAATCGTAAAAACATAGATTTTCCACACATAAAACTTGATTATGATACGATGATTCAAAAGAATACAAAAAAGCCACGTGAGTTTTCACCCACGTGGCTTAATCATTTATCTATTAGAAGAATAAGCTATTATTCTTTTCTGCTTGGTAGTTTTGACGAACACGGTTACCAGCACCTGGTTCCACTTGTTCTAACGCTGACTCAATAATTTGTAATGATTCATCGTATTTGAATGTGTGGTTGAATAGGTCAAGCGCACGACCAATCGCTGTTTCGATTTCAGGATGTGATAAACGGTAACGGTTCGCATGTTGAATCATGTACTCTGTTA
>CALCML010000005.1 GCA_937967765.1 uncultured Carnobacterium sp. | reverse complement strand
AAAGTCGTATGTGTCTATTGTACCGCTTTCACGACTAAAAAGGAAGATATACGGCAAAAAAAAAGCAGAAGAACTATTAGTTCTTCTGCACTTTCTATTATTTCATTTCTTTTGAGCTTTCCATGATCGCATCGATTAAGCCGTATTCTAAGGCTTCTTGTGCTGTCATGTAGTTATCACGGTCTGTATCTTTTTCGATACGTGATAATTTTTGGCCTGTTTGTTTTGCCAAGATTTTATTTAAACGTTCACGTGTTTTCAAGATTTGACGTGCTGCAATTTCGATTTCAGTCGCTTGCCCTTGTGCTCCGCCTAAAGGTTGGTGGATTAAGATTTCAGCGTTTGGTAATGCGAAACGTTTTCCTTTAGCACCAGCTGTTAATAGGAATGAACCCATTGACGCTGCTAGACCCATCGCGATTGTTTGAACGTCTGCTTTAATGAAGTTCATTGTATCGTAGATGGCTAAACCAGCTGTTACGCTTCCTCCTGGAGAGTTAATATACATGTAAATATCTTTCTCAGGATCTTGTGCATCTAAGAATAGTAATTGCGCAATAATCGCATTCGCCATATCGTCGTGAACTGGTCCGCTCACCATGATAATACGGTCTTTTAATAAACGTGAGTAAATGTCATAAGCGCGTTCTCCGCGTGAAGACTGCTCGATAACTGTTGGAATTAAATTCATAGCATTTCCTCCATATTCTACTTTTGTTATAGTCTACTTCAATAGTCAACAAAGGTCAATCTATCTGCTTGTTAGTTAATAAAGTTGAAAATCTTGTCCCATACTTCTTTTGAGAAAATATCAAATGGGTTGTGACCTTCACCAAGAACGGCATAACCAACCATTAAGCCAAGTGCAAATAAGATGACTGCGATAATCACGAAGATTAAGACACGGAGTAGCGCCGTCAATAATAAGTGACCACTATTTTTCAATTCTTGCTTCATGCTTCTTCTTTCCTTTCATCATCAATCATATTCGCAGTTGGGTTCATTACGACTTTCTTAGAACTGAATAGTCTTCTGAGTCCTGAGAAAATACCACGATCTGCTTTAATGCGGTTTAATAAGATTCCTGTTCCAATCGCAACACTTTGCAGCGGGTTCTCCGCCACCATCACAGGAACTTGTAGCTTCTCAGAAAGCATACGGTCAATTCCTTGGATGAGCGCTCCGCCCCCTGTTACCATCACGCCGCGTTCGATAATATCACCTGCGAGTTCTGGTGGAGTCGCTTCGAGTACGAGTCTGGCTTCTTCGCCAATCGTATCGAGCATTTCTTTTAAGCAATGATAAATTTCATTTGTATAAATCGTAACGGTCTTCGGTAATCCAGTCGTCATATCGCGACCTTTAACAATCATATCCGACTCGTTTTCCACTTCAATCGCACTACCAAGATTCATCTTGATGGCTTCAGCGGTACGGTCTCCGATAATGAGTTGATATTTGTCTTTAATATATTCGGAAATGGCAAAGTCCATATTGTCGCCGGCTAATTTAATCGAACGGCTTGTGACCGTTGAGCCCATTGAAAGAACGGCAATATCACTTGTTCCGCCACCGATATCGATGACCATGTTTCCAATTGGAGAGAAGATATCCAGTCCAACGCCGACTGCGGCCACTTTTGGTTCTTCCTCTAAGTAAATATTACGTCCGCCGCATTTAATCGCCGCTTGAATAATGGCTTTTTGCTCCACTGTCGTAATATTTGTTGGTGTACAAATCAAAATATCTGGTTTTGAGAACCAACTATTTAAGTTTAATTTTTGCATGAATAATTCAAGCAATTGCTCAGTAACTGCGATATCCGCAATCACCCCACCCTTTAATGGATGGTGCACATTGATTTCTTTTGGCGTACGGCCCACCATTTGGTACGCACGTTCACCGACTGCGATCACGTCGCCATTACGCTCATCTAGCGCAACTAGTGACGGTTCATTTAAAATAATTCCACGATCTTTTAAGAATACTAAAATATTCGCTGTTCCTAAGTCGATACCAATATCTCGAACCATGAAAGTCTCCTCTCTTATAAACGTTCCTTCGTTTTGAATCCATTTTTAAATACGAAAAGAATATACGAGCCGATTAAGAAGGCTACGGCTAATCCTAAGCTATATTGTAAGACGCCGATAAATCCGTATTTATCCACATTCAAGAAGAAATATGGAAATGGGCCATCTTTGTTATTTCCAATCGGAATACGTGTTGTCAGCGCAATCGCCACAGATACAATCGCATAGACCAGCGGCAACAGCGTCCACGTAAATGGATCATACCACTTGTAGCAATGTCCTTTATCAAAGACGATGCAATCCGCTAACGTTCCAAACGGCACAATATAGTGCGACAAGAAATTCTCAATCGTCCAGAACTCTTCGGCTGTCTTTTGCGGTGCTAACATAAAGTGATACACCAGCCCCGTTAGAAGAATCGCAACCGTGACGCCTCCTTTCAAACGAAGGTCCATCTTACTCCAATGGCCGTCTTTGCGGTATTTCAATAGCAAGTACACCATAAACAATCCAACGAGTAGATTCGATTGATTTGTGTAGTAACGAAGTCCATGCCAGCCGTGAAGCGTCATCTGCATTAGAAAACCGACAATCGCACAGGTCGCAATGATCCCCTTCGAGATTAGACTTGCTTTTAAAAATGTTGCTCTCTTCATTCAATTCCTCTTTCTCTTGACACTAATTCTCTTTATTATACCATATCTATCGCCTTTGTCAGTACTATTAACGTGTAATCAAAAAGGCTTGGCCACAAACAGCCAAACCTTTCTCAAATTATGCTCTACGATGGTTCATTAAGTCATGTGGACTTACGACCGGAGTTGAGTTCACCCATCTAGCAAAATTGCGAAGCGGGAGATATAAAATATAGTAAATCACGATGTTTAACATTAAGGTTGCTCCGAGCCTTACTACTAAGAACTCGTTCCAATCCATGCTCACGACTCCTCGTAAGGCATACACGAAGTAAACAGAGACTTCAGTGAAGCTTAAGAAGAACACTACTGCTAGCCCTAATGAAAATGGATTTTGAAGGATGTTCGAGCGAACCAAGTTAATGATTCGTACAATCACTGCAAACAGCGCCATATAAACACCAAGGACGCCTGAGTAGTAACTGTCCACTAAAAATCCTGCAACCACTGTAAACCAGAACATCGATTTTTGGTCAATCATGAAGTTTAACAACACGACTGCGATAATAATCATTCGAGGTGTTAAGCTATAGCCTGAGAAGAGGAATAATTTTGAAAAATGATTCGTTAACACTCCATCGGCTAAGAAAGCAAGGATATAAACAAATAACACCCAGTAAACTCTTTTTGAGATGCTCATTATTGCCCCTCGCTTTCGCTTGTACGAATAACAACCGTCACATAACGAACGTCATTCGTATCCGCTGCTGGACGAATTTTCACTTCTTTATACAAGCCAAAACGGTCCATCGCCACTTCTTCAACTGTACCAATATACAGTGAGTTTGGAGAAATACCACCGAGACCACTTGTCACGACTTTATCCCCGACTTTGATATCTTGCGTTGCTTGAATTTGACTCATCACTAACATATTCGTTTTATCGTCATAACCAGTGATCGTTCCGTAGATTGGTTCTTTTTCGTTTTGAATCATCGCTGCCACACGCACTAAAGTATTATCGGCATTTGATAATAACGCTACACGTGCACTCGTTGGATTCACGTCCATGACTTTCCCTACAAGTCCGTTATCACTCATAACAGACATTTGTGGTTGGATGCCATCATTTGATCCTTTGTTAATCGTAATGACATCACGCCATGTATCTGGATTACGCGCAATCACCGTCGCATTCACTAACGTATAATCGTTCAGCGTATCTTGCAACTTGAGCGTTTCCTTCATTTTTTGGTTATCTCGTTTTAACTCACTCAATTGAACTTCTAATTCATGAATGGTATCGATTTTTTGTTTTAACGATTGATTTTCTTGATACGTATTTGATAAATCACTCACGCTATCGATAAAATCATTAATACTATTTGCTGGATAAGAGACTAATCTTCCTAGAATATTGGTTACATCATTAACACCTTGAGTCACGATATTGCTACCGTAAGTAATGGAATACATAATCAATGCTAATGCCGTGATAATTCCGATTACCCAACCAATAAGTTTCTTATTTGAAAAAATTGGATTCACATCATCACTCCTCTTTTTTATTTTTCAACGGACTCTATTTTTTCATTAATGATGGATTTGCTAAAATCGCACCTGTTCCTAGCGCCACACAATCGAGTGGATCGTTGGCCACAAAGGCTGGTACTTGCGTTTCCTTCGAAATCATCTCAGCAAGGTAACGGAGCATTGCGCCTCCACCTGTTAACACGATTCCATGATCAATAACGTCCGCAGAAATTTCTGGCGGTGTTTGTTCCAATACATCTTTTACTGCGTCTAAAATTTGATGAATAATTTCACTCATCGCAACTGCAATTTCTTTTGCAGGCACTTCAACAACACGTGGCAATCCCGTAACCATGTCACGACCACGCACTTGCATGCTTCCTTGTGCTTTTTCAATGGAAGCTGAACCAAGCGTAATTTTTAATTCTTCAGCCGTACGTTCCCCAATGAGTAAATTGTACGTCTTACGAACGTGCTGGACGATAGACTCGTTTAACTCGTCTCCTCCGACACGAATCGAACGGCTATTCACGATTCCTCCAAGCGAAATCGTAGCAACGTCTGTCGTACCGCCACCGATATCGACAATCATGCTTCCAGTTGGGTCTGTGACAGGAAGGCCTGCTCCAACCGCCGCTGCGAATGGTTCTTCAACCACGTACGCTTCTTTTGCTCCTGCATATTTTGTCGCGTCTAAAACGGCTCTCTTTTCAACGTCTGTAATGCCACTTGGCACACAAATAATGACCACTGGTTTAAAGAATGAGCGGCCCACAATCGACTGAATGAAGTATTTCAACATTGCTGTCGTTGTATTGTAGTCAGCGATTACGCCATCTTTCATTGGGCGTAATGCCACGATATTTTCTGGTGTTCTACCAATCATTTCAAATGCAGATTTTCCTACTGCGATAATTTCTTCTGTAACGATATTTTTTGCAACAACGGAAGGTTCACGTGTGACGATTCCCTCATCTTCTAGATAAACAATCGTGTTAGCTGTGCCTAAGTCAATTCCGATATTTTGTGCTTTAAAATTTAATGCAACCACACTGTTTCCTCCTTAGATAATTCTTCTACAGACTTGGCTGTAAGAATTCTATTCTAGTATAGCAGAATTTAGCTTTTTATTCTTGTATTTTATAGATTTTTAGGAAACTTTTTTATTTCGTAACATAAAAACGGTTTCTGTAATATTTTGGTGATATTTTTTGTGTAAATAACTGGTGAGCCTTTGGCTCGAATGGGAGAAACAATTAGGGGATTGGTGCTGTTTTGAAAAACTACGAGCAGTTTCGGATATCTTCATAGGAACAACAATAGCTATACCGGAACGAGCCCAGGTCTCGTTTCCTATCGAGCTTCAAACTGACTCTAGGAAAGCAATTTCCAGAGTCAGTAATTCACATCGATTATAACCGCTATTGTTATTCCTATAGAATCCGAAGGCTCTTCGTTTTTCAACAGGCGATATGCTATTGTTTCTCCCATTCCAGCTAAGGACATCCTGACACAAAAAATGCCAAAATTTTGAAACAGACTTACTAAAAAAGTACAAAAGAATAGAAAGAAATTCTATGGTGGGGAGACAAAAAAAGCAGCTCGGTTAGAGAGCTGCTTGGATGACGAAATTGTTAACGTATTCAATGATGGTAAAGAAATTGATGACTAGTAAGAAAAGAGCAAGTACGAGGAGTTGTTTTTTCCACGTTAGAACGACGTATCCGATAAAGTCTCGGATAAACGCGTTTAGGGAATAATAGAGTTTGGTTCTTGCACCGTAGCCAACGCATTTGTATCCCATTTTTCTAGCTAAAACAACCGCGCGGAAAATGTGGAAATAGTTCGTGACGATGGCAGCTCTATGGTTGGATTCTGGATAACGTTCCTTGATGATTCCATACGAGTTTTGGAGATTTTGCTCCGTATTCACCGATTGGTCTTCCATGATAATCCACTCTTCTGGAACCCCTTGTTCTACAGCGTATCGTTTCATCGCTTCTGCCTCAGAAATCACTTCATCGGAGCCCTGACCACCACTCATAATTAAGTAACATGGCTTTTCTTGTTTCTTCCAGATGGCAATACCGCGATTGATGCGGCTGGCCAGTAGTGGCGTTACTTTTTCACCGATAAGGCCTGCGCCAAGGACGATAATATGATCGAACTTGTAGCGTCTCATATGCACGCTATTTGCAAAAGTCGTTAGGAAATACATCACCAACTCGACCGCAAAGAAGATGCCTGTCGCAATAAGCACGCGAACAACTCCTACTACCCAAACGTTAGATTCCGTCATTTGTAAGCGAGGGTTGAAGAATAAGTAAACGACAAAGGCAATGCCCAGTCCTAACGCTAATAGATTCGTAAATCTAAAGCCTTCTCGCTGAATCAAACGAACTCCGGAAACGAGTAAAAATAACGTCCCCCAGATTGGTAAAAGTAAAATCGCTAAGAACGGAAGAAAGAGAAATCCCATAGCGATAAAGTCTCCTAAGGAACCTGCCTCTATCTCGAGGTAACGTGTAACAGTTATGAAAACAATAGTATAAAACGCTAGAAACCAACCAAAGCTGAGCGCTCCAAACCAGATGGATCTTCGCTCTGGAATCAAGCTAATAAGAACCCCGACGATAATTAAACCAACAATAATAAATTCCATGATGTTCCTCCTCAAAATTAATTTGAGTGTACTAAAGTAATGTTGGTACGTCAACTAAATAAAAGCTAAAAAGACCATATATGGACATGTGTACTGACCCCAAAAAGTTAGACAATTAATTTAAGTAAAGGATTTAGTTCTGTA
>CALCML010000004.1 GCA_937967765.1 uncultured Carnobacterium sp. | reverse complement strand
AAATGGAATAAACATGTCAGCGTAATTCGAAAAGCATTTGGAAAACCACCAGAAGACTTATTCTTAACATTCTCATCTGAAACAGGTGAAGGAGTAGAGAAAGCTTGGGCGTGGATTGAACAATTTATTGCCGACTAAAATAACAAGTGATACCGTATACGGTATCACTTGTTTTATTTAAAAGAAAAAGAAGGTCACTTGTAAGGAAAATAAAACTTGCTCCATTGCATTAAATCGCGAATTGTGATATATTATATGCTGTATCATTAGGCGTAGTGTATGGAGGGAGTTTTTTTATGAGTCAACGATTATCAAAAGAAACGATTCAAAGTATACAATCGCAAGTGAATATTCTCGATATTGTAGGGCAATTTGTCCAATTGAGAAAGCAAGGAAAGAGCCTCTTTGGCCGTTGTCCTTTCCATGATGAAAGAACACCTTCGTTTACCGTCACAGAAGAAAAACAGTTATTCCACTGTTTTAGTTGTGGACGCGGGGGAAATGTTTTTAACTTCATGCAGGAATTGGAAAGTTTATCTTTTCCAGAATCGGTTGTTAGGGTAGCAGAACTTGCGCATATTCCTCTCGATGTAGAAATCTCTTCTAGCCAACAAGCAATTCCTCAAAAAGAGAGAAAGTTGTTTGTGGCACATGAAAAAGCTAGTGAGTTTTACTCGCACGTCCTATTTAATACAAAAGGTGGACAAGAAGCACTTCATTACTTAACGGATCGTGGTTATACGATTGATACGTTAAAGGAATTTGGATTTGGCTTCTCGTTAAAAGACCGCACGCAGCTGACACAGCTCTTACAAGATTTAGAGCTAACAGAACAAGAAATGGAAGCGACAGGTCTATTTGTTGAAAGCCAAACAGGATTCTTTGATCGTTTTAATCAGCGAATTATGATTCCTCTTCGTAATGAACATGGACAAATTGTCGGGTTCTCTGGACGTGTGTTACCAGGGTATTCAGATGAGTTCGCTTCACAGGCTAAATATTTAAACAGTCCTGAAACACCGCTCTTTGCGAAAAGAAACTTCTTATTTAACTTTGATTTAGCAAAGAAGAATATTCGTAAAGAAAATAAAGTCATCCTTTTTGAAGGATATATGGATGTTATTTCTGCTTGGCAAGCGGGAGTTCAACTAGGGGTAGCCTCGATGGGAACGTCTCTGACACCAGAGCAAGTTCAAAAGCTTCGTCATGTGACGGATACGATTTTGATTGCTTATGATGGTGATAGAGCAGGTTTGGAGGCAACGAACCGTGCGATTGAAATGATTCAATCCACGAATGCTTTTACGATTGGGATTATTCCATTTGATAACGGATTGGATCCAGATGAGTTTATTAAACAACGTGGACCCCAAGCGTTTATCGATTTAGTTGAACACGGGCAAGAAACCATCTATCAATTTAAAAAGAGATTCCTTTCTAAGAAATATCAACTGCAAGTTGAGAGTCAAAAGATTCAGTATATCGAAGAGATGATTATTGAACTAGCGAAACTCACAAATGATGTGGAAAAGAATCTTGCGATGAAGTCTCTTGCGGATGAATTTAATCTTGATTACACAACGATTCAAAATCAAGTGAAGCAAAAGCAAGTTCAAACTTCGCAGAATTTCCAAGCATCGCCTGTACCAAGCGTAGAAACACAAGCGCCAGTAATGAATAGACGCTTTATTAAGAATGAAGGTATTCAAAGGCATCTAATGTACCGCTTGATGCATCACAATGAAGCTTGGACATATCTGAATCGTATTAATCAAGAATTCTCGTTTCCAGATGCATTATATGAGCAATTATATTTACATATTCAGGCGTTTAGGAATGAAGAAGAGGAATTTGATGTTCAAGAATTTATGTTGTTTTTAAACGATAAAGATTTAATGAACAGAAATCTGGTATCTGAAATAGAACTAGGTCAGTTTCCTCCAGAATGTACGGAACAAGAGATTCAAGATTTAGTATATGTACTTTCACAAAAGAATACTCTGAAAGAGCAGTTAGCACAAAAAAAGGAAGAGTTGAATCGAGCTGCTCTTGTGAACGATGATGAAGCCAGAAAGAAATTGATGGTGGAAATCATGGAGATTCAACGACAATTAAGGAAAAGATAGAATGGAGGAATGGTGAATGACAGTTCAAAAGAATGAAAAAGGTCAAACACTGAATGAAGCAACTTCAACGCTTCTTGCAGAACGAAAATTATTCGGTCAAATTTTATACGATGATTTATCTGCGCAAATCGCAATCCCATTTGAGTTGGATGCGGAAGGAATGGATAAATTAATTCAAAAGTTTGAGGATGCAGGGGTTAGTGTTGTAGATGCTAACGGTGAACCAACAAGCCAACAATTGTCAGCAGAAAGCCAACGCGAATCTGAGACAGCTGTTGTTGAAGATGATACTGCCTTATCTTCAAATACGAAGATTAATGACTCCGTTCGTATGTATTTAAAAGAAATCGGACGAGTTCCACTACTTAGCGCGGACGAAGAGGTTGCATTAGCACTCCGCATTCAAGAAGGAGACACTGAAGCAAAACAAGAGTTAGCAGAAGCCAACCTTCGTTTAGTAGTATCGATTGCGAAACGTTATGTAGGACGTGGAATGCAATTCTTGGATTTAATTCAAGAAGGAAATATGGGCTTAATGAAAGCTGTTGAGAAATTCGACCATACAAAAGGATTCAAATTCTCAACTTATGCGACATGGTGGATCCGTCAAGCAATCACTCGTGCCATTGCTGACCAAGCGCGTACAATTCGTATTCCAGTACATATGGTTGAAACAATCAACAAATTAGTACGTGTTCAAAGACAACTATTACAAGATTTAGGACGCGAACCTACACCGGAAGAAATCGGTGCAGAAATGGACTTACCAACTGAAAAAGTTCGTGAAATTCTTAAAATCGCTCAAGAACCAGTATCTCTTGAAACTCCAATTGGGGAAGAGGACGATTCACATTTAGGTGATTTCATCGAAGACGACAACGCAACAAGCCCTGCTGATCACACAGCATACGCATTGTTGAAAGAACAACTCGATGAAGTTCTTGAACAATTAACAGACCGTGAAGAAAACGTACTTCGCTTACGTTTTGGTCTTGATAAAAACGGTGAAATCCGTACATTAGAACAAGTAGGGCAAGTATTCGGGGTAACTCGTGAACGTATTCGTCAAATTGAAGCGAAAGCATTACGTAAATTACGTCACCCAAGCCGTTCTAAACAATTAAAAGACTTCTTAGATTAAGAGATAAGTTAAAGAAGCAGTCCTTAAGGATTGCTTCTTTTTTGTTTGCAAATTTTATGAAATCTCTATTATTTTCATGAAAAAGGGTTTTAATCTAGTGAATAATTTGTTAAACTAACAAATGTGGTAATTGAGAATGATTATCAATTAGAAAAGAGAGAACATGAAAAGAGTTAGTTATTTATTTATTTTATTACTTATATTAAGCATT
The DNA here is from genome assembly GCA_937967765.1 of uncultured Carnobacterium sp. Classification (GTDB taxonomy): domain Bacteria; phylum Bacillota; class Bacilli; order Lactobacillales; family Aerococcaceae; genus Granulicatella. The sequence goes on along the minus strand of CALCML010000004.1, from coordinate 5,677 downwards.
ATCTCACTCTCTGTTGGAGCATCCAGTTTCTCTTGGATGGAATTTTTTAACGGAGGAGAGAGCGCAACACAACTGTTTTGGCAATCAAGGTTTCCTAGACTGTTGAGTATTTTGTTGTCAGCTTCCGCAATGAGTGTATCTGGATTATTGATGCAGACGATTACGCAAAATGAGTTTGCTTCGCCAAGTACAATCGGTACGGTCGACGCTGCAAAATTAGGATTGATGATGAGTTTATTATTTTTCTCATCTCCTGGACTGTTAGAAAAGATGGCGACGTCATTTGTGTTTGCAATAGGCTTCTCGGCGCTTTTTATCGCATTACAGCATCATTTATCACTGAAACAAAAATGGATGATTCCTTTAATTGGGTTAATTCTTGGTGGCGTGATTGGAGCGTGCACTCAGTTTATTGCGTATCAATTTCAGCTTGTCCAAAGTTTATCATCATGGATGCAAGGTTCATTTTCGATGATTCAAACCAATCAGTATGAATGGCTGTATTTATGCTTATTTGTTTTAGTAGTTAGTATTGTTTTTGCTCATTACTACACAGTTGTCAGCATGGGGGAAGATATCAGCCGAAATCTTGGTGTTCCAGTGAAGCGAATGGAGTCATTAACATTAGTGTTAATCGCACTTACAACGAGTGTAACGATGATTACGGTTGGAAGTTTGCCGTTTATCGGGGTGATTGTTCCAAATATCGTCCGCATGAGATACGGCTCTCAGATGAAGGTCCTCGTACCGTTGACAATGCTTGTTGGTGCCTGTCTTGTTTTAGCTTGTGACATTATCGCTCGTATTGTAATTGCTCCTTATGAGATTTCCGTAAGTATCATCTTAAGTATTCTTGGGGCTGCACTCTTTATTTTCCAAGTGATTCGCCTGGAAAAGAAAGGAGAAGAGCAATGAAAAAGAAAACAAGAATCTTTTTAGGCATCCTTTCTGTGATGGTTGTATTACTAGTAGCAGCGTATCTACTCATACCAACGAAAAATAGTGCAACTGTTTCAAATTTTATTTTGCAGCGACGATTCTTGAAATTGCTGGTAATGGTGATTGTATCTTTTGCAATTCCGATCTCGACGATTAGCTTTCAAACCGTTGTGCAAAATCGATTTTTAACGCCAGGTGTGTTAGGGATTGAGAGCCTTTTTGTCTTTATTCAAAGTGGCCTTTATTACTTTGAAAGTTTAGTAGGGGTAAAAGTAGAACAATCAGTGATTATTTATTCTGTCACGATAGCCATTCAAATCGGTTTACTACTGTTATTAATGAATGCATCTAAAGGGATGATGCTATCAAACTTTAAAGTACTATTGTTACTAACAATGGCGTTTTCGATGTTGCTTCGAAATGCAAGTACATTTTTACAAGTGTTAATGGATCCAAACGAATTTGATAAATTGCAAAGTTCGCTCTATCCATCTTTCCAAAAGATGAATGCACAACCAATGATGATTGGTGTAGCGATTGGTCTTTTCGTTCTTTTGATGATGGTATTCTATAGAATACGATATCAGCTCGACGCTCTTCATTTAGGCGTTGACGGTGCAAAGATGTTGGGCATCAATACAAAACGACTTAGTAATGTAGTGATTGTTATTGTCATTATTATGACAAGTCTATCAACGATTCTAGTAGGCCCGCTTCAGTTTTTAGGGTTTATGATCGCGAACTTAACCTACCAGTTAACGAAAGAATATAAACATGGCGTTTTATGGCTATTTTCAGCCGTTTTAGGGCTTGTGATTGTTTTGGCGGGACAGTTAATCGTTGAACGTATATTCCTTCTTACAATCCCAATTAGCGTGTTTATCGAAGGGATTGGAGGAGTATTGTATTTAATCTTATTAGTGAAAGGAGAGAAGCCTGGTGCAGCTTAAAGGTGTTACAAAAAAATATCGACATCCAGTAGTTGATCATGTGGATTTAGAAGTCTCAAAACGTCGACTAACTTCCTTTATTGGTCCAAACGGTGCTGGGAAATCAACCCTTCTTGGGATGATGAGTCGGCTTCTTCCTAAAGACGAAGGATTTATATTTATCAACGGTCAAGAAGTTGAAGCGTGGAACTCAACAGAATTGGCAAAAGAACTGGCCGTTTTAAAACAAAACCAGCAAGTACATGTCAGCATGACAGTAGAAGAGTTTGTTCGATTTGGTCGTTTTCCATATACAAAAGGGAAGATTACAAAATCAGATGAACAGATTGTTGAAGGGGCACTTGAAAATACGAATTTATTAGATTTTAGAAATCAAGATATCGGAACTTTATCCGGAGGACAGTATCAACGAGCGCTTATTGCGATGGTTTTAGCTCAAGATACGGAGTGGATTTTGCTGGATGAACCATTAAACCATCTCGATATGAAACAAGCGTATGAAGTGATGAACCTACTTCGTTTCTTAGTTGAAGAAAAAGGAAAATCGATAGTAATTGTGATGCATGACTTAAATATGGCAAGCAATTTTTCGGATGAGATAGCTTGTTTTAAAAATGGAAAATGTATCATACATGATACAGTCGATGAAGTGATGAAAGAGGAGATTCTTTCGGATTTGTATGAGATTCCCTTAGAAGTGACTGAAATTCGTGGTAAAAAAATATGTATTATTAAGAACGGAGAATTCGAATGAAAAAATTATTAGCTTTAATCAGTTTAGTAGCTGTATTTATTCTTGCAGCTTGCGGCCAAACAGCAAAAACAGAATCAGCAACAACACAAGCAGCAGCTACAGAAGAAAAGAGTGAAGTGACTCTTACAAACGGTAAAGAAGATGTGAGTGTTAAGACAAATCCAAAGAAAATTGTTGTATTTGATTTAGGCGTTGCCGATACAATTCGCGAACTTGGTTTTGTCGATCATATCGTAGGAATGCCTTTAAAGACTTTACCTACGTACTTAAAAGATTTACCATCAAGTATTCAACCAATTGGATCAATGGTGGAACCAGATATTGAGGCAATCGCTGCCTTAGAACCAGATTTAATCATCGCTTCAGGTCGTACAATTAAATATTTAGACCAACTAAAAGAAATCGCACCAACTGTTATTTTCTCAGTGGATCAAAAAGATTACTGGAATTCAGTTTCTAAAAATATCTGCTCGGTAGCATCACTATTCGGAAAAGAAGCTGAGGCGAAAGCAGAGGAAGAAATTAAATCACTAGAAGCATCGATTAAGAAAGTGGCTGACATGAATGAAAAATCAAATAACAAAACTTTAACGTTAATGCTTAACGAAGGAAAGATGTCAGCGTTTGGTGCTGATTCACGTTTTGCATTCCTTTATCAATCACTCAAATTCAAAGCGACTGATGCTAAAATTGAAGATAGCAAACATGGTCAAGAAATGAGTTTTGAAGGGATTAAAGAAATTAATCCAGATACAATTATTTTGCTAAACAGAACTTTAGCAATTGGTGGAGATAACTCAAATGCCGATACAGTTCCAAACAATGCTTTATTCAAAGAAACAAACGCTGTGAAGAACAATCGTGTCATTCAATTAACTTCAGATTTATGGTATTTAAGTGGTGGAGGATTACAATCTACTAAATTAATGATTGAAGACGTTCAAAAAGTACTCCAATAATGAAACTAAACAATAACAGCTATGTTTAGTTAAAAAGAAAAGAGGTGTGCGGCTATTTGCGGTACACCTCTTAATTTATTTATTCTAAAGTATCTGCTTCAGTAACTCCTAAAATTACTGGAAGAATCATTGGATGACGTTCTGTTTTCTTGAATAGGAACGGTCCTAAGACATCTGTAATTTTGTTACGTAATACGCGTTCGTTTAAGACTTCTTCTGAATCTGCTAAGAGTTCTTCAAGTTCATCACGAAGAATAGCTTGAGCTTCGTTTAGAAGTTGTCCGGATTCTTTCATGTAGATAAATCCACGAGAGAGCATATCTGGACCTGCAACGAGTTCGCGATTTTCATAATCAACTGTTGCAACACAGATCACTAAACCATCTTGCGAAAGTGTCTTACGGTCACGAAGAACGATGTTTCCGATATCTCCGATACCATTTCCGTCGACATATACATCACCTGCAAAGAAGTGACCAGCTCTACGTGCAGAGTCAGCAGTAACTGCAAGAACATCACCATTGCTTAAGATAAATGAGTTTTCCTTTGGAATTCCCACTTGAGTCGCAAGATTTGCTTGAATCTTCTGCATACGATATTCACCGTGGACTGGAACGAAGTATTTAGGCTTCATTAAGCGAAGCATTAATTTTTGTTCTTCTTGAGAACCGTGTCCAGAAGTGTGAATATTGTTTACTTTACCATGAATTACTTCAGCACCAGCTTCTGAAAGAAGGTTGATAACGCGATTAACGCTTGAAGTATTTCCTGGAATTGGTGAACTAGAGAAGATAACTGTGTCACCAGGTTGAATGGAGATTTGACGGTGAGTCCCGTTAGCGATACGGCTAAGTGCCGCCATTGGTTCCCCTTGAGAACCTGTACATAAAATAATGACTTTCTCAGAAGGGTATTGGTTAATTTCACGTCCATCGATAAAAGTATCATCTGGAGCCTTGATATAACCTAATTCACGAGCAGTGCGGAAGCTGGCTTCCATACTACGTCCAAATACAGCTAATTTACGACCCGTCGCTACAGCCACATCTGTTACTTGTTTTAGACGAGAAACGTTTGATGCGAATGTCGCAAAAATGATACGGCCATCCACGCGTTGGATAATTTCTTTAATCGATTTCCCAACGACTTGTTCAGATTGAGTAAATCCAGGTACTTCAGAGTTTGTACTGTCTCCTAGGAGAACTAGAACGCCTTCTGAACCAATTTGTGCCATACGGTGAAGGTTCGCTGGTTCTCCAACTGGAGTGAAGTCAAACTTATAGTCACCTGTAAACACGATATTTCCTGGAGGAGTCTTAATCACAATCCCAAATGCATCTGGAATAGAGTGGGTTGTGCGATAGAAACTCACTTGTGTTTTACGGAATTTAATGACGCTGTCTTCATCAATTTCGTGAAGAATCGCATCTCTTAAAAGGCCATGTTCTTCTAATTTATTTCGAATCAACGACATCGCAAGTTTTGTTGCATAAATAGGGATGTTCGCTTGTTTAATTAAAAAAGGAATCCCACCGATATGGTCTTCATGTCCGTGCGAAATAAATAGACCTTTTACTTTATTAATATTTTGAACGATATAACTGTAATCGGGAATCACATAATCGATTCCTAGTAAATCATCCTCAGGGAATTTAATACCGGCATCCAAAATGATCAGCTCATCTTGGAATTGAACGCCATATGTGTTTTTACCGATTTCACCTAAACCGCCAAAAGCAAATACGCCCGTTTCGTTATTTTTGATATTTGGCTTCATGTTACTTGAACACCGTTAATTTAAATTCAGGGTTTTGTTTTTCGTAAGCTAAGTGTTTTTCATCTAGCTCTTGGATAAACTCTACGTTGTATTCAGTGTTTTCGTCCACAAGGCGGCGGGCTTCTACCTTGTCACTAGCTTCGATATATAAAGCTTGTGTATTCTCACGACGTGGAGCTTCCGTTTTAGTTGGTTGGTAAGTAATTTTAAAAATCATGTATGTACTCCTTTAAATTTTTTTCATAATGTTTCTATCATATTTTATCATAGAATGCTTATTTTTTCATAATCTTAAAGG
>CALCML010000003.1 GCA_937967765.1 uncultured Carnobacterium sp. | reverse complement strand
AAATGGATAAAAGTAAGATTTATCACTTTACGGGAATAAAAGGATCAGGAATGAGCGCATTAGCCTTAGTATTACATGGAGAAGGCTATAAAGTGCAAGGGTCAGACTTAGAACAATACTTCTTCACTCAAAAAGGATTGGAAGAAGCTGGAATTACATTATTACCATTCAGCGCTGACAATATTAAAGAAGGACAAGTGGTTATTGCAGGGAATGCATTTCCAGATAGCCATGAAGAATTAGTTTCTGCCCGTGAAAAAGGCGTGGAAGTAATTCGTTATCACAAATTCTTAGGCGAATTATTAAAAGGATATAAGAGTGTGGCGATTACTGGTTCACACGGTAAAACAAGTACGACAGGATTGTTATCCCACGTATTAAGTGGAATGGAACCAACAAGTTATCTTATCGGTGATGGAACTGGTAAAGGGATTGAAAATTCAGAGTACTTCGTTTTAGAAGCTTGTGAATATAAACGTCACTTTATGGCGTACCGTCCAGACTATGCCATCATGACTAATATCGATTTTGACCATCCAGACTACTATACAGATATCGATGATGTTCAAAGTGCATTTGAAGCATTTGGTAAACAAGTGAAAAAAGGAATCATTGCTTGTGGGGATGACGAAAGATTACGTACATTAGATGCCATCGTACCTGTTACTTATTATGGTGTTGGTGAAAATAATGATGTGATTGCTAAAAACATCCGCAAAGAAAAAGGCGGAAGCTACTTCGATGCGTACATTAAAGGTGAATTATATGGTCATTTCTATATTCCAACATATGGAGACCACAACATCCTTAATGCATTAGCGATTATCGCATTCTACTACTTAAACGATTTAGATCGTAATGAATTAGCTGAACAATTCAGCACTTTCGGTGGAGTAAAACGTCGCTTCTCTGAAAAAGTGATTAACGGCGTGACAATCATCGATGACTACGCTCACCACCCATCTGAAATTCGTGCAACATTAGATGCGGCACGTCAAAAATATCCAGAAAAAGAAGTAGTAGCAGTCTTCCAACCACATACATTTACTCGTACAATCGCGCTTTTAGAAGAGTTTGCGGCAGTGTTATCACTTGCGGACCACGTATACTTATGTGATATCTTTGCATCTGTTCGTGAAGAAGCAGGGGATGTTTCTA
>CALCML010000002.1 GCA_937967765.1 uncultured Carnobacterium sp. | reverse complement strand
CGACATTAATCGCGTTTTGAATAATCTCTTCCGTCTCGGTATCAATATGCGAAGTTGCTTCATCTAAAATCAAGATTTTCGGATCAAAGACAATCGCACGAGCAAATGAAATCAGTTGGCGTTCCCCTGAAGAGAAGTCCATCCCTTTTTCTTTTACCTCGTAGTCCAAGCCCTTGTCACTCTTCGTGAGTAGATGGCCTCCGCCCACTTTAACAAGCGCCTCTTTAATCGTCTCTGGTTGAATCGATTCATTATTGAGCCCGACATTTGAAGCAATCGTCCCTGTAAATAGGTACGGATCTTGAAGCACAATTCCCATCTCGCTTCGAACACTTCGTCTATTAAAGTCACGCGTGTTTTTGCCATCAATCAAGATCGCTCCACTCGTTGGGTCATAGAATCGAAAGAGCAAGTTCATAATAGAAGATTTTCCTGAACCGGTATGACCGACAAAGGCCACCGTCTGCCCAGGCTCTACCGTGAAATTCAAGTGCTTCAACACAGGTACCCCTGGCGTATACTCGAAGCTGACATCTTTAAATTCGATTCGTCCTTCGTCGAATGTGAAGAGCTCTTCGCCACTTTCCTCGCTTGGCGTATCCATCAATTCAAACACACGGTCACCGGCAGCCATTGATTGTTGGAAACCAGACACGACATTCATAAAGGTTTGAATCGGCTCATAAACACGGTTGATATAATCAATAAACGCATAGAGAAGCCCCGCTGAAATCCCAAGTGTGCCTCCGATAAATTGCATTCCGAAGTAATAGACAATTCCAAATAGCGTAAAGTTTCGAAGTAAGCTAACAAGACTCCACGAGAAGTATGAATCCAGAATTAATTCCTTGCGACCAACCTCTACCCAAGACGTAGCCGTCGCATCATATTCCGCGACAATCTTCTCTTCTTGTTGGAAGGCTTGAACGATACCAGCCCCTTGAATGCTTTCATTTAACTGTCCGCTTAACTGGCTGTAAAGTTCACGACTCTCGGTATAGCATTTTTTCTGCATCACGGCAACGGTTTTCTGCCATAGCATCATCACCGGAACTAGGAATAATAATACGAATCCAAGTGTCGCATTTAATAAGAAAATCGTTGTGTACACCCCAACAAGCATCACGACGGTACTAAGCAGTGTCGAAATTCCATTGACATAAAAGTTTGCACGCACCGATTCCGTATCACTCGTGATTCTGGATACGACTTTTCCGGCAGGCAAATGGTCGAAATACGATACTGGCAAGGTTTGTACATGTTCGAACACTTCGTCACGAATGCGTTTAGCCACGCGGTTCGAGA
>CALCML010000001.1 GCA_937967765.1 uncultured Carnobacterium sp. | reverse complement strand
CGACATTAATCGCGTTTTGAATAATCTCTTCCGTCTCGGTATCAATATGCGAAGTCGCTTCGTCTAAAATTAAGATTTTCGGGTCAAATACAATCGCACGAGCAAATGAAATCAGTTGGCGTTCCCCTGAAGAGAAGTCCATTCCTTTTTCTTTCACCTCGTAGTCCAAGCCCTTGTCACTCTTCGTAAGTAAATGACCTCCGCCCACTTTAATAAGTGCATCTTTTATCGTCTCAGGCTCAATCGATTCATTGTTGAGCCCTACGTTTGAAGCAATCGTTCCTGTGAATAGGTACGGATCTTGAAGCACAATCCCCATCTCGCTTCGAACACTACGTCTATTAAAGTCACGCGTGTTTTTGCCATCAATCAAGATAGCACCACTCGTTGGGTCATAGAATCGAAAGAGCAAGTTCATAATGGACGATTTTCCTGAACCCGTATGACCGACAAAGGCCACTGTCTGTCCAGGCTCTACCGTGAAATTCAAGTGTTTCAACACAGGTACTCCTGGTGTATACTCGAAGCTGACATCCTTAAATTCGATCCGTCCTTCGTCAAATGTAAAGAGCTCTTCTCCGGAATCCTCGCTTGGCGTATCCATCAATTCAAACACGCGGTCACCGGCAGCCATCGATTGTTGGAAACCAGACACGACATTCATAAAGGTTTGAATCGGCTCGTAAACACGGTTGACATAATCAATAAACGCATATAGGAGTCCTGCTGAAATCCCCAGCGTTCCACCGATAAATTGCATTCCGAAGTAATACACAATTCCAAATAGCGTAAAGTTTCTAAGTAAGCCAACTAAACTCCATGAGAAGTAAGACTCGAGAATTAATTCCTTACGACCTATTTCAACCCAAGACGTAGCCGTCGCATCATATTCTGCAACAATCTTTTCTTCTTGTTGGAAGGCTTGGACAATCCCAGCACCTTGAATGCTTTCATTTAACTGTCCGCTCAACTGGCTGTACAGTTCACGACTTTCGGTATAGCATTTTTTCTGCATCACGGCAACGGTTCTCTGCCATAGCATCATCACCGGAACTAGGAATAGTAACACGAGTCCCAGCGTTGCATTTAATAAGAAAATCGTTGTATACACACCAACAAGCATCACGACCGTACTAAGGAGTGTTGAAATCCCACTCACATAGAAGTTTGCACGCACCGATTCCGTATCACTCGTGATTCTAGAAACCACTTTTCCGGCAGGCAAATGGTCGAAATACGATACTGGCAATGTTTGTACATGTTCGAACACTTCGTCACGAATGCGTTTAGCCACGCGGTTCGAGA